>CASEST010000065.1 GCA_949290725.1 uncultured bacterium | reverse complement strand
TAAAATGCAGCATAATCAATATCTTCCTTAACATATTCTTTTAAAGAATAGGCCATAAAAAGAGCAAATTCCCTTCTAGAGATGGATTCATCGAAAGTATAAAGCACCTCATCTCTTATAGTTTCAATTTCTGCTCTATATTTATCATAAGAGGCATTGATTTCCTCACTATCTTCATTAAAAAGCGGATTATTAAATGTTTCAATGTTTTCAAAAGATACAGAAACTACATCGTATTCATTACTTTCGTTTAATTCTAAATTCAATTTAATATTCGATAAATACGCCCCATAATTTCTACCTTCAATATATGGCACGCCATTATCATAAGTTCCATCTTTAAGATTATGATCATGACCTAAAAATATTGCATCAACATAATCACTTACTTCTTCATAATATTCTACAGAACCATCATGTGAAGAAAGAATAACAAAATCGCAATCCTCTTCCTCTTTTAATCTTTGAGCTTCAGCTTTTATTAAATCTAATGAATTTTCAAATAAATAATTAGTAGCAATCGTGGCTAAAATGTCGCTACCTATTCCAGGCATAATCGACCCAACAATCCCAATATTTAATCCTTCTTTTTCAACAACTGTTGAAGGCGCTAAATAATTTGGCCTTTCTTTAGTTGATGAATAAAAAACATTGATTCCTAAAAGGGGGAAATCCATTTTTTCGCTCATCTTAATTAAAGTTGATTCACCCCAGTCAAATTCATGATTACCGATAGTCATTGAATCAAAGCCGATAATATTCATGGCATCAATTACTACATCTCCATAAGTAATATTGCTTTCTGCTCCACCTTGAAACATATCGCCACTTGAAAGAATAATCGTATCTTTATTTTCATTATCACTATTTTTTTGAGTTATTAAATAATTACCGATTTTCGATAAACCTTGATAGCTATATTCTTCATCATATAAATAGGCTCCATGAAAATCGTTTAGAGCATAGATATCAACGACCCTTTGATCAACTTTAGTTTCTTCATTATGATTAGAACAAGAAGAAATCAATAAAATTGATAAAATTGACACTAATAAAGTATTAAATAAACTTTTCTTCATACAGATATATTTTACTTTTAATCACTTTTAATTTTAAGAATTATTTTTAGAAATATACTCAAAATAATTCAAATAAAATTTTTTATTCTCATAGCTTAAAGAATAAGTATTTGTTAAATATTCGTTGAAATTTTGATGCGCTTTAGTAATTGTCATCATTCCAATAGAAATAAATAAAGGAATGAAAAAAGTAAAAAGAGACAAAACAACTTCTATAAAGAAAAATATTAAAAATTTAACTAAGAATTGCCAAAAAGAAAGACATAAACCATTTATATTTAAAGAGCCAAATTTAAAAATCTTTTTTCCTAAAGTTGTATGTCCGCGATAAAAAATTAATGGAACAATAAAATATAAAATTATTATTGAAAATAAAAAGATAATTATTATCATCGTAATATTAATAGAAAAAATACTAGTTGTAATGCTTAAATATTGATCATTATTTATCAATTCTCCTATCGCATGATTTTCAATTATATCTTTATAAAATAAATAAAAATCTAATGAGATAACATTATCATTTTCAATATAACTTGAAGTTGTCTCATCATAATAAAATAGATCAGTTTTTGATTCTTTAAATCCATTTAAAAGATCTATGCCATAATTTGGATTAATATTTTGATTAATATAACAATTTAATTCTAAATAAAAATACTCCACCTTTTCTTTAACTATCTCTAATTTATAATTATTGCTATTACTTTTATCATTATCTAAAAATGTAGTAATTAATTGATAACTAGCTGTATCGTCTTGATTATTAGTTTCCACGTAGAAACCAGAAGAGATTAAAATCGATTCAATATCACTACTACTATCTTTATAAAAATCACTTGAAATAAAAATTGAATAAGAAATAGAAAATAATATTAAACTTAAGAAAATAGTAAAAATAAGGTCTAAAAATCCAGCTAAAAACCTTTTAGGCAAACTAACACTTTGATATTCAATTTCTTTAATATTACTATTCTTTTCCATCTTCAATTAAAAACTCTTCAATATTTACTAAAATCTCATTAATTAATCTAGAAACTAAACTCATTTTATTTTTATTAAATAATGCATATATCCCATTAAATATCGATAATAAAAACATAAAAATAATAATAATCAATGGAGTGATGAATAAAATGGAAATATTTAATATATTTAATGAATAATAAAAGAAAAATATATTAAAGAATATAATATAAAGATTTAAAAATAAATATATTATATTTTTAAATCTTAATTTATTTATTTTCAAAGAATTATTATTTATATCCTTGCCTTCCGCTTTAAATAACTTCATTATAAAATCCTTATCCTTTTTAAAAATGACTAAAGGTAATATATAAATAATGAAATAAGAAATTAAATAGGCTAATAATATTTCAATCAATTCATAAAAGGAATAAATATTTATCGCATCATCTAATAAAACTAAATTTTCTTTATAATCGATATTATTAGATTCAAAATCATCGATTAATAAATTAAAAAAAGATAAATAATTATTCATGAATTCATGATAAAAGGTTGAATAAAAAGTTGAATAATCCTCTTCGAATAAATACTTATATAAGTTAATAGCACTATTTCTATTTAAAGAAAGCAAGTTATCATCAAAATTTAAATCATAATATTCTTTTAAAAGATTATTATAATTTGATTGTATAAATTCTTTATTTTCATTTAAATTAACTTTTAAGATATCGCTTCGATAAGTAAATAAATAATAGTTTAATCTTGAATCATGATAATTATCATATTCTTTAACTTCTTCAATCAGCTCACCTTTAAACTCATATGAAATAGAAATTAAATATGTTTTTACTTCTTTTTTAATTTCATCATTAATTAAACTATTTAAATCTTTAATTTGATTATCATTTTCATCATAACTTAATAATCTTGTTTCATTTGCTAATTCAAATAACTGATTTTGAAAGCTAACAATCTGACTATTTTTCTCTTTTTTATAATTAAAATTATTAAAAATTGGAGAAATAATCACTCCATCTAATAAAGCCGAAACAATAAAAAGTAATACAATATTTAAAATATAAATTAATAATCTTTTTCTTCTTTTAATTAAGGTATTCTTCATTTCTTTTAAATTATAACTTATTAAAAAATAAATCCCTAGAAAAGAGAACTTTTCTAGGGATTATTATTATAATCAACAATTAAAACTATTCAGTAACTAATTTTGGATTAACAACAACAAATCCATCATCGTCTTTAGAAACGTGACCAGTCATAGTGATTGAATCGCCATCTTTTAATGCTTGATATGCAGCTAAGGTTTCTTCACTAACATATCTATTATCGCAATTAACACGAACTTCATCGCCATTTGCTAAGACAACACTCATATTAACTTCGCCATATTCTGGATCGACACTATGGCTAGCTACAGTTCCACTTAAAGTCAACTTTCTACCTTGATCAGCATCTGTGAGATCACTAGCAGCAGTAATTTCACCCATATCAACAACTGGTTCAACTTCTTCATTCCAAGCAGCAACTAATGAATCAGAAACTTGGAAAGCGCCATGATAAGCACCGGTTGTTCCTTCAACATAAACAGCATCACCAACGCTTAAACCTTCAGGAATTTTGCCACCATAAATAAAGACAGCTTGTTCACCTTCACCAACGAATAATCCATAGTTGAGGAATTCGTCAATAATTGTACCGACAAATGCAACTTCAGTTCCGCTTTCAGCAGCATATACTTCATCATAAGTGAATAAATCTTTATAAACCATTCCTATAACAGTAACTTCGACTGAATCTGTTACATCACCATTTGGTGTATGGACAGTAACTGTAATAGTTGTAGTACCTGGTACTAATGGATAGACATTTAAGCCAACAGCAGTAGCAATACTATCATCAGCAGAAGTAACTTCAATCGCATTATCATGGAGAGCTTGATTAACATTAATAGAAGTATCTCCGAAATCTAATCTTAAAGCCTTTGGACCACCTGTGTTAGAGAATTCAGCATCAGCAGCGAAATCAGCTTTATTTGTAATATTGACTTCACTAACGTCAACTGTACCATTTTCTTCTTCAGCAGGAGTAACTGTAATTTCTAAAGTTCCATTGCTAAAACCTTCTTTTTGAACAGTAATAGTAACGACACCAGCTCTTTTACCAGTAACAACGCCGCTAGTAGAAACTTCAGCGACTGATGAGTTAGAACTTGTCCAAGTAACTCCGCTTTCATTACAAGTTAAAGTAATTGAACTTCCAACTGTAACGCTTGTTTCACCAGTTAATTCTAATGTGCTTTCAACTACTGTTTCAGGTTGACAACTTGTTAAACCACTTACTCCAAGGGTGCCAAGAGTTAATAAACTAACAGCAAGAGCAACTCCTCTAAATTTTCTTTTAGACATAATATCCTCCCTAAATCTAAAATATTTTAATTTATATTTAACTCTTCACGAGTTTAAATAACTACTTATTGATGGAATACTCCATTATTCATATCACGCAATAAATTCTCATTTCGATAAATTTTTCTCTTTCCGATAATAAGATTATATATTGCATAAATAATCAAAACTGCGCCAAATACTACAAGAACAATGAAAACATAAAATTCGACACAATCACTATCTAAAGCTCCTCCCATCGTCGCTTTAAACGATAATGCTAAGAAAAGAAAACCGATTATAGCTAAAATTAAGCCAATCATTAGTAAACACATTCCACTAGAAACGTTATTTCTTCCACGGTGAATCTCAGAATGAGCTGCGCGAGCTAATGATTTCGTTTCTTCCTCATTTAAATTTGATTTTATTTCATGTCCACAACGAGGACAAACGAAGCTATCTAAAGTTTTTGTATTTCGATAATTGTTATAACCTAATTTTTCCTTAAAATAATTAATATCTTTGGATACTTTTTTTGCATTAATTTCATTGATTTCATTTTCAAATTGATTCTTTAATTCAAAGACTTTGCCTTCATAACCTTTAGCATTTTTAAACTTTTTAATTTCATTTTTATAATACTTCTTGACCGCTTTCAAAAGAGATTTATATAAATAATCTATATTATCAAAGTTTGCAGCATCTTTGGCGACAATCTTTTTAATCTTCTTATAATCTAATTCGTAACCACAGTGTGAGCAAAACATATCTTCTCCTTTCTATTCGGCAGTATTTACTAAGGCAAATCCAGTACTATCAACAGGTATTAATTGATAAATAATATTACCTGATTGAGTTTTATGGAAATTATAAATAGCATTATTAACGCTAAAGGATTGTCCAAGGAAATCTTCATATGAATCATAAATCATAATAGGATCAGTTGGATCTGGTCGATACATAAATGGAATATAAACATTATAATCCATTTCATTCCCGCTCTTATCAGTCAAATAAAGAGTTATCGAATCATCTCCATCATAACCACCACTAACAATAACTTCTTCAGTTAAAGTAACTGGTGAAAATAAAACATCATAATTCTCTGACTTCAATTCGTTTGGCGCGAATTCAAAAGTATTTACTTTCAATGAATCATCAATTTCATCACTAGTGAAAATTACACGAGTATCATTTTCATCTTTAGGAGCAGTCATTGGGAAATTAACAACACCACTAATTTGGAAACCAAAATTCTCATTATCTTGAGCAACTCCACAAAGTTGAATATAGTTATTAACTGTATAATATTTTGAAGGGATTGAACTCATACCGGTAAATATATTAATACCAGCATATTCTCCGCCCTCAACTGTTGAACCAGTTTCTTCATCAAAATAACCTTGTAGATATAAGATATGATCAGCAAATCCCGCAACAGTACCTTGGATTCTTACTCTTTCATTATCATAAATATTTTCATAATTAGGATCTTTTAATGATTTAACAACTTCATTTTTTAAATCTAGTAATGAAATGTCTTTATATTCTCCATAATTAAAAAGTGGATCAGGTTCACCAGAAAATAAATTTAACTTAAAATCGCGAGCTTGAGATTCAGCAGCTGTAAAAGTTTCAACAAATTCCGGAATATCTTCTAATCCTTTAATCCAGCTAAAGCCTTCTTGAACAATCATTAAATTTAAACAATATAGATCTTCAATAGGGGCATTTTTAACGTCTTCATTAATCCAAACTAAAGAAACATATCTACTTCCAGTAGAATCTGCTTCTGGCTCGCGATATTCAAAGAATGGAGAAGAAAGGACTATTGTTCCGTTTTCATTCGCATTTAAAAGTTTTTCCTTTGTATAATTAGAAGCGGCTTTACCATATTCTTGAATCTTTCCAGTAGATTCAGGGGTATCAATTCCATAAAATCTAGCTTTAATTAAAGTATCGTCTTCGCTAGTAGCCGAAACGAAATGAGCGGTATCACCATCAATCGCTGTCTCTAATTTAACCTCACCAATTCCATCTTCTAAAAATTCATGGCCAACATAATCTAAGGTTAGTTTAACATCACTATTTTTAGCATAATCTACCCAATCTTTCTCTTCCTCGCTAGGTGTTGTAGTACATCCAGCTAAAGAAAATAAAGAAAATAATGAAATGATTGGTAAAAATAAAACTCTTTTAAATAATTCTTTATTCTTCATACTTTTAATTCATTGCGATTAAACTTAAATTAAACGCATCTTCAAATGCAGTATCGATATCTTTAAATCCTAAAAATACTTGGGTAATAATTCCTCCAACTTGTGTTCTAGCGGTTGCAGTTCCTTGGAAAACAGGATAATTAAAATATTCGCCATTAATTTCATTAGCAACAACATTTGCAACACGAGGCATAAAATCTTGTTCAGTCAAATATGAAGCATAAACTTCATTTTCATAGCAACTTTCTCTAACTGGCGAATAGCCATTTGAAGAAAGACAGATATCGATATTATTTTCTTCATTGGTTAAATATTTCATAAATTGCCAAGCTAAGCGAGCACGAGCATCATTAACTTCTTCATTTAACCTATTATTTCTTAAGATTGTTAAAGTGATCCCTTGTGAAACATATTTATTTAATGATTCATCTATGTTCACAGGCGGAACTTTTGCAACCCCAACCTCAAAACCAGCTGCACCTGGATCATTATATCCAGTACCGCCAGTAGAACCGACAGTAAATATACATTCATAACGAGTAAAGGAGTCGCTCCCATATTCGTTATTATTAGTTCCTTTGGTCAATAGTAACCCTTCATCAAAATATCCTTTAAGTTCTTCAACCATTGCTTTAGCTTGATCATTATTAAAATCAATGCTACCTTTACCATTATTTAAAGAAACATATGGAATTCCTCTTTGATAGCATTGAGAAATAAATAAATTTTCATCACTATCATAAATGAAAGGTATAATAAGATTTGAACCATATTTATTTAAATCTTGAGCAATAAATCTTAAAAGATTAATAAATTCATCCCAAGTGATGCTATTCATATATGAATCAACATCACTAATTGAAGGATCATAATCTCTTAAGACAAGAGTTAAAACATCTTTGTTATAAAGTAAAATCTCACTTGATTTCATTAATGGCAAGGAATAAGTCCCATCTTTAATATAATTTTGGCCTTCTTCAATAAATGATGGGACAAAATCATCAACACCTTTTAAAGATGGATTTATCCATTCCTGCTTATCAAAGCCGATTTCTGAATCATTAAAAAATTCTTCCAAGTTATAAACCCAAGTCAATTCATCAGTTTCTTTTGATAAATAATCGGCAACATGATCTGGATAAGCAACAGCTAATGTTGGAACATTACCAACTGCGAGTCCATTTCCAATCTTAGTTAAAATATCATCGTAGCCACCCTGATATTCCAACTCAATATTGATTTCTTCACCGGTATTTTCAAAATATAACTCTTCAAAATCTTCAGCTTTGCTTTCAACTTGAATTGCGATATCTTGTCCAAAGGTATGCCAAAAGATAACAGTGTTTTTGTCCGCATTACCACTACTATTATTTTGGCAAGATGAAAGTAATAAGGAGGAACCTAAAATAGGTAAAAATAATATTTTTAATAATTTATTTTTAATCTTCATTTGGTTCCTCCTTATAAATTTTAGTTATCTATTTATTATTAATAATAATTATTCGCCAACAGCGATTTTTGATAAATTTTCAGCTTCTTGGAAGAAGTCTGGAATTTGATCAGCAGAATTGGTTGGTAATAAGCAGTTAGTTAATAAGCCGCCAACTTGTTGTCTGATTTCTCCACTACCTTTAAATGCAGGGGTTGTGTATAAATAATCAGAAATTGTTCCGTAATAAAGGCTAGTTGCAGCCATAACTCTTTCTAATGATCTTTCAGGTTTTGATTCGATATCATTAGCTTCGATATAAGCTGGGTCAGAATAGTTAGATTCTCTAATTGGTGTATAACCACTATTTAAAGCCCAAGTTAAGCTATTTTCTTCATTAGTCATATGTTTATAGAATAACCAAGAAGCTAATGCTCTATTTTCATCATCATGATCTAAGACAGCTAATGATGGTCCTTGTTGAATAATTGCTTTATTACCGCCTTCATGTTGTGGAAGTCTAGAAACACCAATATTCATTGGGTTTTCAGCTGAGAATTGATATTTAACACCGGCTGAAGAACCGATTGAGAATAAAGTTGCACCAGCGGTGAAATAGTTTGAACCATATTCACTATTATTTAAACCTGAAGTTAATAAATAGCCATCAGCAACATAGTCTCTCCATTCTAACATTAAATCTTGCATTTCAGGTGTATTGAATAAAACTTCACCAACACCATTTTCATCAATGGCAGTATATGGATATTCATATTGTTGGGTTAAAGTAATGAAAAGGTTATCATCACTATCATAATAAACAATTGAAGAAACACCATCTCTTGGAGTAATGATTTGTTTAACTTCAGAGTTATAGCGTTCTAAAGCTGGAGCTAAATGTCCGAATAATTCTTCCCAAGTAAGATTATTTAAATAATCAGCATTTAAACGATTTCCATTATTAATTTCTGGATCGATACCGCTTAAATCTAAACCTAAAAGGATATCTTCATTGTAGAACATACATTCTGTAGATTTTGAGAAAGGCATTGAGTATGTTCCTTCGATTGAGTAGTTAGCACCTTCATCTAAATAAGCTTGAACGTAGTCTGCTTTTTCATCAGCTGTCCAACCATAATCTTCGTTATCAATATAAGAATCAAGGTTAACGACTTTATCATAACTAAGGAAGTCAGAAACAGCATCTGGATAAGCTTGGATAAGATCTGGATAGTTGTTTGCTGCAAAGCCAGTAACGACCATCTTAGCTAAATCATCATAGCTACCACTTTGTTGAACATTTTCAATTGTAACATTTGGTTCAATTTCCTTAAATGATTCAATATATTGTTCAATATAAGGTTGATTGTTGTCGCCAATAGTTGACCATAAAGTAATGGTTGTTGGCTCTTGAATAAAGTAATTTTCAACAACTGGATCATCAGGATCAACAGGTGTGTCTGGATTATCACTAGGAGTACATCCAGTCAAACCGATAGTAAGTGTTGCTAAGACTGCTAACACTAATTTTCTTTTTTTCATAAAAAATTAAATTTCCTCCGTTTTTAGCCTTTAATACCAGCGCGGCCAACGCCTCTCATTATGTATTTTCTAAAGAAAACAAATAATAAGAATAATGGAACAGTAACTAATACAGTAGCTGCCATTTGGTAACCATATTCAGTACGTTGGGTATCAGGATCTACGAAACTACTATTTCTCAAACCATTTGAGATAAGACGGTATTCATCACGATTAGCAACTAAATTAGGCCAAACATATGAATTACATGTTCCCATAAACTTTAAAATAGTTATTGAAATTAGCGTTGGGGCGGCAAGAGGAACCATAACCTTCCATAAGAAGGACCAGTCACTCTTTCCATCAACCTTTGCGGCTAAATATAGTTCGTTTGGAACTTGCTTGAAGTTTTGTCTAAGCAAGTAAATATAGAAAACACTTACCCAGAAAGGAACAATCATTGCTAAATAAGCATCAGTTAAAGTCGCTCCTTCGCCTATCCATCCAAAAGCAGCAACAGTGATGTACTTAGAAATAACCATCATTTCTCCAGGAATCATCATAGTCATTAAAAAGACTAAGAAAAGTGCTTCTCTTCCTTTGAAATTTAAACGAGCAAAAGCAAATGCTCCGAAAACAGTGGTAATTAAGGTGCCAATAGTTGAAAAAATTGCAACAACTATGGTATTAGTCATATAAGTAACAAAATTAAAATGTTTAAAGACATAGACATAATTACTCCACATAACAATTGTAGGGAAGAATGTTTGTGTTGTATTTATAATTTCGTTATTTGATTTTAATGATGTTATAATCATCCAATAAAATGGGAAGACCATTAAGAAAGCTAAGAAAGTAACCACAATATATAAAACAATAGTTAAAAAGAAACGAGTAACTCTTTCACGGCTTTTAATTGAGTCAACACTTCTATTGCCTTCT
This sequence comes from uncultured bacterium, assembly GCA_949290725.1. GTDB lineage: Bacteria > Bacillota_I > Bacilli_A > RFN20 > CAG-826 > Onthovivens. The sequence goes on along the minus strand of CASEST010000065.1, from coordinate 11,214 downwards.
TTAATTACGATTGAGATATCAACATTAATATCTTTATCTTCAGCAAAATCAATATATTTTTTAAGATTTAAAGCATTATCTTTCATTTGATTTCCCTCCGAAGACTAATAATAAACTCTCTTCTTACTAATCCAAAGTTGTAAGAAAGTAAAGATTAAAATAATGATAAATAAAACGACTGCAGCAGCAGCAGCATAAGATGTATTAGTATTTAAGTTTTCATAAATATAGAAAACGATTGTATACATGTTATAGCTACCGTTAGTTGTACCAGGACCATTGAATAAACCAACAATTGAAGAATATTCTTTAAATGCTCCGATAAAACTTGTAACCATCAAATATAGAATTTGTGGAGATAAAGCTGGAACAGTAATTCTTAATAAAACTCTCCATTTTGGGGTAGAATCAATCTTAGCAGCTTGATAGTATTGCTTATCAACACCTTGTAATCCACTAAGTAAAATTAAGATTTTAAATGGTAATGAACCCCAAATGATATATAAACACAAAGGAATCATCGCTACCCAGCGGTTAGCACCATAAATCCAAGTAATATCACTTCCAAAAATAAAATTAATAACACCTTGTCTATCGAATAAAACTGAGAAAACCATACCAATAGCGATAGTATTAGTAACATAAGGAAGGAAGAATACAATTTGATAAACTTTTTGTAACCATTTTAAAGAATTTAGCAAAACACTAATTAATAAAGCAATAACCAATGATAACGGAACAGTTACAAAAGTAATAATAAAGGTATTTGCAAAACCATAATCAATCAAACGGGTATCAACAACTCCGTTTATTCCAGAAATACCTAAAATCGCACCAAAATTATCTAAGGTAAAACCATCAAAATCGCCAGTAACATAATTATAATTTTTCATAAAAGAAATGGCGATTGTATTAACAAGTGGATAAATTAAGAAAATGGCTATTAAGATTAAAACTGGGGCAAGATAAATCCATGCTTTCCAGTTATTCTTTTGTTCGTTATCTAAAACACCGCCAACTTTATATTTGTCATTAATTCTCTTATGAGAAACAAAGTGAACAATAACATCATTTTCTTTATTATAGCGTGGTGAAAAAGAAGTTAAATTCAACTCTTTTTCAGATATTGATATATTCCCACTGCTATAAGCTAAATCTCTTTCTTTTCTCATAAACTAACCTACTTAAGATAAATTCTCTCTTCGGAAGAAATATCGAAAACAAATAATTTTTCTGGATCAACAGCTAAATGAATATGTCCAACAAAACTTGCATCATTATGTTGAATAATAACTTTAAATGTTGGTTTTAAACAATTTTCATTTGTAGCGACAATTGAGATATCTCTTCCTAAAACTTGAATCATCTCAACATCAGCATTTAAAGTATTTTTTTCACTTTCGCTAACATAGAATCCTTCAGGTCTAATAGCAACAAAAACTTCTTGGTCATTAATATCTTTTTCAAACTGATAAACCAAATCATTTCCGATATAAACTCCCTTATTTTTAATGTTTCCTTTAAAAACATTAATTGGAGGATTGCCTAAGAATTGAGCAACGAATAAATTATTTGGATTATTAAATACTTTTTGAGGTGAATCGACTTGTTGAATAACACCATTTTTCATAACGACAATTTTATCGGAAATAGACATTGCTTCTTCTTGGTCGTGAGTGACGAAAACAGTTGTAATTCCAGTATTTTGTTGAATTCTTCTAATTTCTTCTCTAGTTTGTAATCTTAAACGAGCGTCAAGGTTAGATAAAGGTTCATCTAAAAGTAAAACTTTTGGCTTTTTAACTAAAGCACGAGCGATAGCAACTCTTTGTTGTTGACCACCCGATAATTGACCAGGTTTTCTTTCAAGATATTCTTCGATTTGAACAAGTTTAGCTGTTTCGTAAACGATATCTTTTCTTTCGTTTGCAGTTAATTTTCTATAAGCTAAAGCAACACTCTTTTTAACTTCGCCATTAACAACATCAAAGTTAGCTCTAACAAGTTGATCAATTTCATCAATTTCCTCATTTTTAAGTTTTTTAACGATAAAATAAATCTTTGTTAAGCCATTATCATCATAAGCTGAGAGCTCTTTAACTTTTGAATAGAATGTAGAAATGACATTTCTTAATTTCTTTTTAATATCTTTTGTGTTGATAGTATCAATTCTAATACTACCAGTGACATTAAAATCTTTTTCTAAGCTCTTTAAAACTTCTTGAGCATAAGATTCATTTACCCCATTTAAAGAAACGAGTAAAACAGTTTTTCCAGCATTATCATATGAAGGAGCGTAAGTAATTTTAATTTTCTTTTCACGTAAATAATCTAAAATATCAGCGCATTTAATCGCATTATCGTTTTTACTTCCTTCCATTTCCAAAACAAATGAACCGTTAAAAACTTTAACATCGGAAGAAAGATTATAAGAATATCTTAACTTTGCATCGAATAGAGCATCACTTGTTTGCTCTTCTTTAATATCAGTAGTTGAAGGAATAATGATTCTTGGGAAATTTTCAATAAATAAGTCTTTATTTTTTGGGTTAGCATTCTTTAATGAAATGTTGAGAGTAAGTTTATCACCTTCTAAACTAGAATTAACTTTAAAATCTTTTTTTGAAATACCGATTTTACCCATTAATGTCTTAATTGATCTTACAATACCTTCTAAATGATCGTCTTCTTTCATTTTGTAAGTATAAGTAATTTCATAATCAAAGAAAGTGACCAATGGTACTTCAACACGAAGATTAATCAATGGAAATTCAACATTTTTATAAATAGTCATGTGAGGATATAAGGCATAATTTTGGAAAACTAAACCGATTCCTCTTTTTTCAGGAGAAAGATTAGTAACTTCTTCTTCTCCAAACCAAACTTCACCACTAGTTGGAGTTTGTAATCCAGAAATCATGTATAAAGTAGTAGATTTGCCACACCCGGAAGGCCCAAGTAAACCAATTAACTCACCATCTGGAACAGTTAAATTAAAATTATCGACAGCAATAGTGTCTTTAATATGTTTTTTAGGATTTCCTGGGAATATCTTTGTTATACCATTCAATTTAATTTCCATTTTTTATCTCCTTATTTGCGAATAATTAAAGTTCCATCATCAATAACGTCTTGATTAATCTTTAAACGGTCTCTCTTCTTCTTTTCAATATTATTTTTAATAGCGGTAACGAAATATTTAATAAAGTATCCGCCTAAAACAATCGAAATAACACCAAAGACGATAATATAAACATCACTAGGATTATAAACATCCAACGAATTATTAAATGTCGACCATCTTATAAAGATAAAAGTAAGAGCTAGAATTATCGATTCTAAGCAAACGTAGCCGAGAGTGTTTGTTTGGAAATAGAGACGAGTATTCATACGTCTAAATTCATCGTTTCTATATTTTCTTTTCCAATAGAAGTATAAAAATAGGGTAATCCCATAAAAAATCGCAGTTGTTGAAACAAAAATTACTATAACAATTAAATCATAATTTAAAAAGAAATGATTATTTCCAGGATTTTCAACTAATGTTCCATTGCTATCATAAAGAGGAGTCATATTAGTATATAAGCTACCAAAACGATGGGTAATACTAGTTAAAGCCATATCTCTACCACTAGGGACAGAGTAGATTGAACTGGTGATATTAATACGATTTATATTGATATTTTTTACTTCTGAAGCATCAATTCCTTCAAATAATAAAGTTACAACTCCACCGTGTGTAATCTCATAATTTTTAGCAATTGAATTAACAATCACATGTGTATCATCATTTAAAGTAACATCAAACTGTGTAGCTCCTCCAAAAGCTAATAATGTTCGAATATAATAAGTTCCATTAGCTAATTGGTCAGCATATTGCTCTAAGTTTCTTGCTGCTGTTGCAGAAAATGTACCATATAAATCGGTAGAATAATTTTCAACATTAAATTGGAAAGCTGAATAATTTGAAAATTGAGAACTTCCTAAATAAGTAATTTCAATGAAATCTCTCCCATCAAAAACAGCTGGATAATATTGAGCAATTAAGCGATCAATAGTGGCGATACTATAATAAGGATTTTCAAAATCTGCAGTTCTAGTTTCGCTATCATAATAAAAGACATTAAATAAATAAATATCTTCTTCATATAATACTTCTTCACCAGCCGCTAAAGGGATATCGCAATAAGTTCTTAAATTATCACGACCTAAAGCATAGCCTAGTCCATCAAAATCATTTAATGTTGAAACTGGGATTAATTCACTACTTCTAATTTCAACATCGCCGTCACTAGTTCTTACACTATATTGTAAAGATGCTGGATAATAACCATCATCTCCCCAATAACCAACATAATAATTATTATCTAAATTAGCTGAATCGGAAAAATCTAAATAAACCTCTAAAGAGGTACCTAAGTCAGTCTTTGTCAAACTCCTGATATCAAAATCAAGGTCTTGGTTTAATTCACCTAAATTTATTTCGGTGTTCTCAAGAGTGCTAACAGCATTATTATCCCCTTCATTATTAATTGGGGAAGCAAATGAGCAGGATAAACCTGCCATTAAAACTATGCCTAGCGTCACAAAAAATTTTTTCGCTTTCATGCTGTAATTATACTTTTTAAAATAAGCAAAAACAACACCTTTAAAATTCAAAATATTAAAAAAATCTTTACAATTTATTTTTTCATGAAAAATTAGCTAATTTATTGAAAAAATAGCCAATTATTTAATCATAAATAATGAATATATTTTTAAGATATTTTCATTATTTTATTTTAAATGAAAGTCTTTTAATTTTGGTTTATTATAATCTTTTAAGATATCAAACTTATCTAGATAAATTTTGCTTCCATAAGTATCGACTTCACGAACATCGACCATATAGTCATGGAAGTTTTGGCGCTTTTTTGAAAAAGCAGACATTGAAATTGAAACGATTAAAGGGATACAAAAAGTAACAGCGCTTAATAAAACCTCTAAAAATAAAAATATTAAAAAACGAATGGTAAATCTTAAAAACTTAACATTCAAATTTCTATGATCAACTAAACCGATTTTAAAAGCTAATCTTCCAAGCGTTTTATGCCCACGATAAAAAATTAAAGGAACTATATAAAATACAATCGTAGTAGAAATAATTAAAGAAAGAGGCAATTCTAAAAATAAAAGCATGTTCGATTGATATCTTTGATAATCTATAACATTAGGCGTTTTAATAAGAAATTGAGCTAAACCTATATTATCAATATATACTTTATAAACATTATCTACATAATAAATTGTCGGGATTGAATAATTATTGTTTTTTATTATTTCGCCATTATCATCTTTTATAAAATAAGGTTCATCATTATAAACTAAATTTTCATCTAAAAGAAAATTGTTATATTCTTCAACTAATTCAGCTTTAAACTCAGGTAAAGAATCAAAAAAAGAATAAATATGTTCAATTAAAAAAGTTTCTTTTTCACTAGCGGCCATATCGCTTCTTCTATTTATATAAGTAACGATATCCTCTACTCGTTCTAAATCATCATTATAAACATATAAAAATGAATCAAGTCTCGCTTGATCATATTTTTGATTAATATCAAGATAATAGGAACTATTTTCTACTATCTCCTTTAATCCAACAAAAATAGCTAATGCTAATAATAAAAAGGTAATAAAATCAACCATTATAGCGCCAACTTTTTGGCTAAATCTAGCTGCATAATAACTAATCTCTATCTTTTTATTATCGTTATTATTAATGTTAGGTGTCTCATTCTTCATCATATTTTTTAGTATAATATTCATTAATCGATTCAGAATCAACTACAATCGAATCAGTAGTAATTTCTTTTAAAGATAAGTTTAATGGATAAATTAAAATAATTATTAAATTTATTAAAGCGATAAATAAACCGATCAAAGAAGGAATAAATAATAAAGACATTGAAAAAATATAGTTTATACCAACTCTTAAAGCTGGAATAAAAAGTAAGAGCGTTAAAGAATCAAACATTCTTAATAAAAATATATTAATAACGAATGGTCTTTTTAAATATTCCATGCTTCTTTTGTTAACTCTTTCAAGTTTTAATACTTTTTCACCGATTGTTTGTCTTTTTGAAGTGAAAATCGGAATAATTAAAAATAAAATAATCGATGCTAATAAAAAAGATATATATGTATCAATAACATAAATATTTTTTATATCATTTTCTAAAGTATTATTTTCATTTCTTAAATTAACATAAGAAAGACTACCATCAAGTGATGTTAAATCGTTAATTGAGATATCATCGGTTATCGATCCAAAAATCATTAAAAAACAATCGTTAAAAAGTTGATTATATAGACTATATCCATCACTAGACATCTCATCATTTTCAATATAATTATGAGAAAATATCTCTTTATATTCATCTTTTAATTGATATGTCCCTAAGATAGTTTTTTTGTTTTGGTCAAAAAAGGTATCTCCATATAACAAATATAATTCATTTAAATCATTAAGTTTTGAGCTTCTGTCGCTATCAAGATAATAATTATTGTAATAATTATAAAAAATATCGTTTTGAACAAATTCCTCGCTATCAAAAACATAAAACCTTAGATATTCTTGAAAAGTATAAGTTAAATCATTAGTTAAATTATATTTCCCAATCTCATTTTCTTTATCATAAAAAAGAATTTCTCTTTGATAAAGGAGTTCAAAAATACTGTGTTCGTTTTGTACTTGACTCTCAACTTTCGAATCATAATTACTAACTAATCTTGATAATTGAAAAACAACTAATTCAAAAAGAATTGTTCCTAAAATTAAAGCTAAAAAAATATCAGCTAAATAAGCTAAAATCCTTCTAGTAATTTTCGAAGGATAAATATTCATCTCTTTAATATTTTTATTAATATCCATTTTAATTTATTCTAATCTAATTTTTCTAACCATTTATTAATCTCTTTATAATCATCTATCCAAATGGTAATCAAATCATAAGAGAAAAAATAATTCGTAACATCTCTAAAAGTTTTTTCGTTATAACCTTCTTCCTTTTTCATGAAAATAAAATTGAATTTTAAATGATTTGTAGCTAATTCTAATAATCTTTTCATATTTGGATCGGTTAAAGATATTCCAATAAATATCGAAGTATTAAATATAAAATCATGTAATTGCTTAGCGATATTCCGTGAATATGGGTTGTTATATAAATAATAATATTCAGATTCATTAAAAATTAATGAATCGGTAAATTTTGTTTCATTGTATTTATCAAAAGGGAGTAAACCATGAACATGGAAAATATTTACTTTTGCATCCTTATTTAAAAGAGCATTATCATCATAAACTGTATTGTATAAAATTCCTCTCTTTTTAAGAATATATTCTAAATTTGTATCATAATTATAAGTAATAACATTAGTTTTATCATGTCGAGCGATAAAATCGGTTAAGCCATATAATGTAGAAGAAGGATCAGAAAAATTAATATTATCTTTAAATAAATATAATTCTTTATTTAATTCTTTATATGTATCAAAACCATTGGATTTCAAGATCTTAGAAGAAACAAATAGTTCATTACCAACATAATGTTTTATCTCTTCCATTCTCTCTTCGCTTCCTTCATAAAACCTTTCATTTAATGCAATGATTAAATTTTTCCAATCTTTTGCTCCGTATTCAATATTGATTCCTGCCCCCATAACTAAATCAATATCCGAACGATAAGCATAGAGTTTTAAAAGATACAAAATAAAACTGTCTTCATTATTTTTGTTTTTATCTAAATTCAAGCGATATAATAATTCATCTTTAAATAACGAGGTGCCATGTTTTCTAAGTTTATAATCAATTCGTTTCCCTTCAATATAGCCAACTGCATAAAAATTATCCTCATCAAAGTATACGTTTAATGAAGATAAAGGGATATAAGGATCTAAATTGGATAAATCGCGAACTTTAAAGAAATTTACATTTCCCATTATGTCAATCTCTTCTAAGTTCACTCTAAACATCGAATCATAAATATGCACTACATACTTATGTAAATGGTCATGAGAAGAATAAACTACGACTTTAAAATTACACTTTGGATCAAAATGAAATCCAAAACTTCTTAAAACAATATTTTTATATGGAACTCCGTTTAAATAATATAAATAAATTAATATTAATAAACATTTTTTTTGAAATATGTACTTCTCTTTTTCAATTTTTTGCATCGATGTAATTATAACACGAAAGTATATTCCTCTTTTATAGATTTTTTAAAAATATTTTTCAAAATTTTTCACGTGAAAATAAAATTATAACTATAAATCAACTAAAAAACGACTAAATAAAAACTAATTGAAAATAAAGCTAGAGATATATAAAATTTTTTGATATGAGATATTTAATTTTTAAGAAATTTTATAAAAAAATGTGGCGAGGAGCCGATGAAGGTGATAGAAAAGTTAAAAGCAAAGAAGTAAAGCCAGAAAATGTAATTATTAAGACATATTCTTTCGATAAAAATGAAAAAACTCAACTTTCTTTTAATATTTATTATGGAAATAATGATATTAGCAAAAAAGATGTAATTGTCGACATTCATGGAGGCGGTTGGGCTTATGGAAATAAAGATTTAAATGATAATTTCTGTCGTCAATTAGCAAATTATGGTTATAATGTCATTTCGTTTTCTTATACTTTAGCATTTAAAGCTAAACTTATTGATCAAATTCAAGAAATAGATATGCTAATTTCATATTTGACTAAATATCAAGAGAAATTTTGCTTAAATATGAAAAACCTATACCTAACAGGGGATAGCGCTGGTGGACAACTTATACTTTTATATACTGCAATCTTAAAAAGAGATGACTTGAAAAAGATTTATTCTATTAACTCTACATTTAACATAAAAGCTTTAGCTTTAAATCATGCTACTCCATACATTAAAAGCTTAGGAATTATTCCTAATAATAAACTAGCTTCAAATATATTTTCTTTTGGCTTATTAAAAATGTTATTAGGGAAAAATTTTAAGAAGTCTAAATATTTTAATAATGTAGAGCCAAATGATATCTTAACTTCTTCTTTTTCACCTAGTTTAATTATTTCCTCTTCTGGAGATAAAGCATTTTCCTATCAATCAAAAAGATTAAAAGAAGATATGGATCAAATCGGCATAAAAAACAAATTGCTTTTTTCAAATAATGAAAAAGCTATTCATGTTTTTAACGTTTTATATCCAAATATTGAAGAAAGTAAGGAATTTAATAAAGAAATTATTTCTTGGTTTAAAGAAAATCAATAAGTTTAATAACTATTTAAATAATCGATTATTTCTGCTCCTGCATAATAATCAGTTAACTTTTTTTGGCTAATTACATATAAGGAAGGAACATAATTAATAATAGTTTCTTCTAAAGTATATATATCATTATTAATTAAATATTCTTTAGTTTCTTCAACGCTTAACCCATCCCCTGGATTATACGAAACTAATTCCCCACCTAATCTATTTGTATTATATAAATAAAGTTTTAATAAATTATCATTATTTATAAGATTATTCATATAATTTAAAAGATCTTCTTTAATATTTTGGCAAGATGGACAATCTTCACGATATAAATAGATTCCATATTTATCTTCTTCAAGATCATAAAAAGAAGAAATTGTTTCGAGTCTAAATTCATTAAAAGAAGAATAATCTAGTTCATGTTGAGTACAAGAACAAATTAATGAGCTAAAAATAAGCAAAAAAGCTATTTTTTTTAATAAGATATTTCTCATTTCATTATTATATCTCAAAAAGAGTAAAAATATTATAATTAACCTATGAAAAAAACATATAAAAAAAGCAAATCAATTTATATAATTCCATTAATAGTTATAGGACTATTTGCGATATTTTTATTTTTAAATCATCTCTCACAATCATATGTTGAAGATTCTTTAATTTTAACAATCACATTTTATCTAATATTAATTGTTTTAAGTTGTTCAATTATTATTTTTATCTATTCTTTATTTTTTATCTCAAACAAAGTAATTTTAGATAAAGATAAAAGAGAATTAATTATTAAACGTTTTACTAATGAAACTACCATATCTATTGATTTTAATTTATTTTCTTTGACAACTAATAAAAAATCCCATTCGCTATTATTTAACTATGGTAACTTAGTTTTATATTTAAATGATGGTTCTAAAATTAAATTAAAATTTTTAACAAATGTTTATGATTTATATTTAGAAATTCTTTCCTTAAAGAATAATGAAATTTATTTTTTAAGCGAAGAAAATAAAATTAAAAAAATATTTATTCGTTTTATTCAATCGATAATAAATATTTTTAATCATGTATATAAAAGAAAAGAAACAATTTTTTTAAATTCTTTTAATGATATAGTCACTTTATTACTTAAAGAAAATAAAGTTAAACCATTTATTTTAATTACTCCTTCCGTTTATAAAAATATAAATCAACATCCAGAACTAGAACAATTTATCGATAATTTAAATAAGCATAACTTTTCATATAAGATCTATTCAAAACACTTCTCTAACCCAGAAAATAATGAAGTTTTAAAAGCTAAAGAAGAATTTTTAAAAGACGCATATGATTCAATTATTGTAATTGGCGGCGGTTCACAAATTGATTTAGCTAAAGCTTTAGGGATTTTAATTACCAATAAAAATCAGAATTTAGAAAAATATGTAGGTTTATTTAAAGTAAAAAAAGCTATTCCTTTATTAATCACCATCCCAACAACTATTGCTAGTGGAAGCGAAGTCTCTCCTTCCTCAGTAATCACTTTTTCAAACTTTAAAGGAGTGATTACCTCATTTAAACTCACTCCAAAATATACCTTATTAGTTCCATCGTTATTCATTAATAAAGAAATAAGCGAAGAATATGGAATAATGGATGTTTTAACTCACTCTATTGAGTCTTACTTAAATGTTTTTAAATTTAAAAAATATGATTCATTAGCTTTAGAATCAATGAGACTAATTAAAGAAAATATTCAATTATTAAATAAAAAAGACTTAAATAATAAAGAAAAAGAAGAAGCTTATTTAAAATTATTAAAATCTTCAAGCCTAGCCTCTTTATCTTTTTCATATAAATTTGTTGGTAATATCCACGCTTTAAGCCATTCTTTATCTTATCTATATCAATTAGATCATTCAAAAACCAATGGAGCACTTCTGCCTTTCTT
>CASEST010000064.1 GCA_949290725.1 uncultured bacterium | reverse complement strand
TATTTTATAGAATTTTTTGCTTGAATGCCCCATGGCATTCATTACTTAGAAGAATTAATAAGATATCCTGATCTAATAATAAGAAAAAAAAGCCCGAAATATTCGGACAATAACAATTAAATTAAACTGGTCGGGGCGACAGGATTTGAACCTGCGGCCTTCTGCTCCCAAAGCAGACGCGATACCAAGCTACGCTACGCCCCGTTTTTTATCGCTTAAATATAATATAAAAAGTAGAAGGGAAAATCAAGAAGAAATTAAGTAAAGTTATAAAATAAAATAGTTCCTAGCTTTCGATTATTTCAAAACTTAAAACGATTTGACCAATGCCATCTTTTAAACCGAGATTTGAAATAGGTAAGGATGAAGACATTTTTTGATAATAGCTATTCATTGCACCTTTTAACTTTGGAACATTAATCTGTTTGCTTTCACTATCACGATATTGATCAAAATTTTGATTAAATAAAAATAATCCATCGAAAGATAATGGAGTTGAATGGAAAAAGTCTTCATTTACTTGATGAAAACTAGAGCTATCAAAAAGATAAGAATAAGTTTTTGAATAAATATTATTCTCATTAATAGCTAAATTTTCTCCATAAATTATCGATGGAACTTCTTCAGATTGATAATTGATAATCGTTGAAACAAAGCCAACTAAATAAATATTCATTTTTATTGAAAAAGGAATAGTTGATGAAAAATCACTATTTAAAGGGGTGACTCCAATAATAACTGAAGAATATAATTTTTCATCTTCAATATTATGAAATTCATCATAATGACTATCTTTATCAGTTTGATAAAAAGCTAAACCGCCATAAGTAGAAATATTACCCATATCAGATTCTAAAACAAATAAGTTTGGATGATGAACTTTAATTTCATAACCAGGAGCAACAAGATTATCTAAAATAATATTAGAGTAGGCATTACCTTCATTAAATTGCCATAAAGCAAAACCACTACCAACTAAAGATATAGCGGCAATCAAAGACAAAGATGAAATAATACTTAATCCTAATTTACGTTTATTAATCATCATTCTTATTTTCCTCTTCATCATTAAAAGTAATTATTTCATTATTATAATCATTTATTTCTTCTCCTTTATTTAGATTTGTTAAATAAATAAATGGAGAAGAAATAAAATAAGTATCATAATAAGAAGTATCTTCGATTAATGAAGAAAGATAACTTTCTTCATTTTTATCGATGATTAATGTATTATCGATTAATTTATTTATTCTTATTTTATAAGCTTTATTAATTCGACATTCAGCAATATTTGCTAAAAATAGAAAGATTGAAGCACTAAAAAGAGAAATAATTCCAATTGGGGATTTAATATAGGTAATAAAGATACCTAATCCATAATTAGAAAAATTATTATATTTACCAATAAAATCTTCAAATTTTAAGGAAGTTTCATAACTTAAAGATAAACTATTGGCGTCTCCTCTTAAAGTATATAAATATTCTTCATTTTCTTCATCATAGCGAATATCAATTACACGATGTAAAATAATAATATCTTCATGTTTATAAGCTAAAATATCGAATAATTTAATATCTTCTTCTTGCTTTATCTTTTCTATTCCAACTAAAGAATATTGTTCGATTTGATTAGTTAAATCATATTCAAATAAATATTCATTTTTTTCATCCCTACTTTCCATACTTCCAGTAAGAATAGTTAAATAAGTAACATCATTAATAAATAAGTTGTCGTTATTAACTTTATAAACTAAACCAATAGAAAATATAGAAAGGAAGAAAGCGATAATAATATAAGAAAAAATCGACATTAAAATATGTAATAGACGATTAGATTTTTCTTCAAGTAATAAACTGTCTTTTAAATTTAAAAATAATTTATTTTCTTTTCTTCTTTTTTTATTTATTCTAATCGTTCTTTCTTTAACTTCTTTAGTTAAAGAAAGATCTTCACTACCAATATTAATATGTTTTACCTTATAAAAAGAATAAAGAAAAAAGAGAAAAGAAAATACAATTACTAATCCAATAATAACTAAAGAAGAGATAATTAAAGCGATAATATATAATTTTTCTTGACCGTTCATTTACTTTCCTCCTTTTTAAATAAATATTTATTTTTTAACTAATTAACTTTTTCCAAATATAAATAGAAATTCTTTCGAATTCTAAATGAATCAACTTCTAAAGTTGGAGTTATTTCATCACCATTTTTAATAATCTTAATAATCGTAATTCCAGTAACATGATCTTTAATAAAATAAGTTCCATCGCTCTTATCTTTTAAATAATCTGTTATTGCATCTTTAAAAGATAAAGTTGGATTTAAATTATCACTACTTTTATAATAGATTCCATTATCAGATAAATTAGCATAACTTCCGACAAAAGTTTGTCTTTCCCAAATTAAATTATCTTGATTATATTCTGCATAACCATAATAAGGATCATTAATATCACTAACATGTCCAGGATTTTCACTAAATAAACTTACACGAACATTGAAATGACGATAGCAATATAATTCATAATTTGATCCATTAAAATAAAGAATAAAATCATACATTCCAAAATAAGTTGTATGACGAGGAACATAACCAAATCCATCATTTTCAGCTATTTCAAAATAATAAGAAGCTGGAATAAATATTTCTTCGCTCGTTACATTATTTTTATCACTTGGATTATAGATTAAAGCATCGAAGCTTTCATTTTCTTTTAATGATGGGTTTTCATCACTACTATTTTCATATGGATCATTAAAAATAAACTGCGAGCTTGTATCATCATTTAAAAATAATTTTATTTGGAAAGCAGCCTCATTAATTGAAGAATAATTCGTAAAATCAATATTTTTAATAACAAAGAAAATATTTTCGTTTAATGGAGTTTCACTATTATCAATATTAAAATTTGAATCATCCATTATAAAATCATTGATTGTTTGATGATTTTCAACTAAACCTTGACCAAAAACAAAATTTTTACTATCTAAAACATCTTCCTTTAAATAGACCGGATTAGAGTCTCTAAGCATTGAAGGAGCATCAACATATTTAGTTTCAACCTGATCATTCAAAGAAGAATCGCTATTTAATCCATCAGCAAATTTAACTTCTAATACTTTTTCTATTCCTACAATAAATGATGTATTCTCATATGTATATAAAGGTGAATTTTGATCAGTTAAGGAAACAATATTAATATTTTTTCCTGGATATAATAATTCTAAATCATTATTTACAAAATTTATTAAACCAAAACTGCCACCAAATTCAACAGTGTTATAAGAAAAAACATAGATATTATATAAACCTTCTCCTCGAGAAAAACCATAAGTTTCATCGCTTACCCATTGATTATTCTCATCTAAACGAACAATTCTAGAGTTTTTTAAATTCAAAGTTCCATAATGAGGTTCCCATGAAGTCCAACCATAGCTTCCTTCTTTAATAAAAGCTCCTTGTAAACACATCGGTTGATTAGAATCAGCAAAGTGGCTATTGTAATTAAAATTTAATAGTCGAGCAACTTGAATATTTATATTCGATTCATTTTTATCATATAAAAAATAATTATCTACATCAAAATCTACATTTATATCATTAAAACCATATAAAGTTCCTTTTTCAAATTGGTCAATGCGGTCATCACATTTGTCTTCATATTCAAAAGGTCCTCCTAAATTGCCGAAATTAACACAATTGTTATCTAAATCTCGGTTTGGCTCAAAACTATCAAAAGCTAACTTATAAGAGTCTCTTAAGCCATCTTTTATCTCAGTTGAGCCACTAAGATTTTGATAATCTTTTCCATTAGAAAAAATTGGAAATAATCTAATAATTCCATCATCATCTTGATCATAATGATCAAGATTAGACATAATATCAAATGTGTTTTTAACATCAAATGAAGTGAAAGAATCTTCTAGATAATTAACGTTAGTTGTTGAAGATGAAGTAAGCGAAAATACATTATTGCTATCAAAATAACCCCATCCTGAAAATACATAGTTATACCAAGCATTTGGATTTCCATTATCTTTATTTCTATCGCCCATATCTGCCTCTGGGAAATCGATTAAAGATTCATATAAACTAAGTGACATCGTATCAGTCACCGTAATTTTAATTGGTAGATAACGACCTAAATCATAAGAAGAAGAAGAATCTTCAACTTTTGAAACAATATTATTTCCATTAAGATAATAAGAAAAATTATTAGAAGAATCAGGATTTATAAAATTTACACGATTGTTAGGCCAAAATCCGAAACGATCATATCGATAAATATTATCATAATTAAATTGTCCATTATCTTTAGAAAGTTGAGCATTTGAAACTTGAAAAGGAGGATTATTAACTTCTACTTCCACTACTCTCCCCGACCAATTATTATAAGTATATTTATATTTAAAATCGTGATAATAATATATCGGTAAAACACGGTCTGCTGGATCACCGAAATCTCTAGAAGCATAATCCCAAGTATAATGATAATCATCCATACCATTAGATGCCTGTCCATCTTTATAATCATCTCCACTATATTGAACATAAGAAGCAACTAAAATATCTGCGTTATTACCTACGTTTACCTTATCAGCATCTCTTAAAGTATCAAAAGTTGAATGAATGTAATTAACATATCCTAAATCGCCTTTATCTTTACCATTTATCGAAGAATCTAAGGCTGTTTGTCGTTCCTCATCAACTTCATCACGAAAGATATAGCGTTTATTATTTCCGTCAATATAACCAAATAAATCTTCTGGATTAATATTATTTTGATATGGAACTAAATAATTATTATTTTCACTATGTAGTTGATTATAGTAATACTGAGTATATAAAGAAGAAGGAAAAAAATAAATTGTATATTCTTTTCCTTCTTCTTTAATTCCAGTAAAGTTTTCTTTGATATCATCAATACCTGTTTCATTACTATCAATATCATAATGATTATCATTTAAAGATGAATCACCACTACTATTAGAATTATCAAAAAAATAAAAATAAGAAAAAGCAAAAGAAGGGATAACAATTAAAATAGATATTAAGGAAAATAAAATATATATTAGTTTCTTTTTCATCAATTAATCTTTTCTCCTTTATTAGTAATTAATATTTCTAAAAATATTTAATTAATCTATACATTTAAATATTTTTAGAAATATTATCTTTTATTAAATTAGGATAGATAGAATTTTCTATCTATCCTAATAAATAAGATATTAATTAGTTTTTGTTATTAATTAGAATTATATAATTCATAACCAATAGTAACGAATTTATTACCAGATACAGCTGCTTCACTAAATGTTGTAAGCATTTGTTTATATTCAGCAACACTAGTTGGTTTAGCGCCACTTTTATATTGAATGAAGTTACTCCAACCTTCAGCATCTAATAAATCTAAACTAAATTCAGTTGTTCCACCATAAACTCCACTAATAGTAATTGTATTTTCACTAGTTGAAACAGTTTCATCAAATCCAGCAGCAAAATCGCCAGTAGATAAGTTTTTAACTTCAAAATAATTATTATCGGTAACTTGAATAGTAAATCTCCAAGCATTAAATGAAGCAGTTATTGGAGTACCGGTAGTTGAATTATTAACAATATTAGCTTTTAAAGTATTTAAAGTAGTCCAAGCGTCACCATTGTTATATTGGATAGTAATACCATCATCAAGATTAGTATTATTAAATCCACCTTGATCTAATAAAACTCTTAAATTGGTTTGATCGAAACTAACAGTATAATTCTTATCAACTAAACCGTCGACAGTTACACCTAAAGATGCACTAGTTGAACTATTACCAGTAACAAATTCCCAAGCACTGAATCCAGCCCCAACAACGATTGCAGCAGTTGCAAGTGGTAAGATGGCCATTAAAAGTTTTCTTTTTAACATATTTCCCCCCTTAAATATTAAAAAATATCAAAACTAAGCATTATAATATTTAAGAAAAGATATTGTTTTTGTAACGAATTGTAACGCATCCTATAAATAAAAATAAGCGACATAAATTCGCTTATTTTTATTAATTAATAAATCAAATATTCTTAATATATTAAAAATTAAATTTTTATACCCCCCCCCCTCTGGAAGTTTTTTATCTAATAAGAAATCGTTATTAAAACTAAAAAAATAACCCTTACCAAAATCGGTTTTAATATATTCTTTTTTAGTTAAACGATTAAGTTTCTTTCTTATTGAAGAAAGATGACGAGAGACACTAGTTCTTAAATTTAAAGATGGTTCATTAAAAATATAAGAATAGATTTCATTTGATGAATAAGTAGTATTAGGATGGGTGCATAAAAAATGAAAGATTAAAAATTCACTATAGGTTAAATCGATATTTTTACCATTTATCTTTGCTATTTTAGCTTCATAATCAAGATAAATTTCATTATTTAAATATAGGATACCTTTATTTTTTAAGCGATGTTTAATCTTTAAAATAAAGGTTAAAATATCTTTTTTAGAAACATCTTCTTTTCTTTTAACTAAGAAAAAATCAACGATATTTGATTCATCATTTAAAAACTTTAAGATTTTATCTTCATGAATAATCGAATCAAAGATAACAATCTTATCTTCTTTTTTAATTCTTTCGATAAGTTTTTTATCGAAAGAATTATTCGAATAAAAGGAAGAAGAAAGAATTATTAAATCAAATTTCTTTTTAAAAAATCTTAATTCATTCTTCTTAGATTTACTTTTTTCAATCTTTTCATTCTCTTCGATTAGCTTTAAAGCTTCTAAAGAAGATTTACTCGTATAAATATTAAATTCATCTTTTAAAATAGCACTTAAACCATCTAAAAAAGCTTGATCATTATAAACTACTAATAAACTACCTAAATTTAATCTATCTTTTTTTCTTTCTTTATTATTTAAATCTTTAGTTAAAGTTGATTGATCCATGTTAAAATACCTTTTAAATAATAATAAAAAAACAAATAGCGGATTAATTCTTTAAAATAATTTTAAAAGCAAATTAAATATTAGTAAATAATTTAATTTAAGATATATAATAAAATAGTTATGGGAAATAAGATTAATCTTGATTTAAACTATTTATCACCAAAGATATCTTCTTTATATATTTTTGATGAGATAGTTGGAAAAAACAATTTAACCTTAAAAAGTTTATTTGACTTATTAAAAATTCATTATTCGGTAGATGAAAATAATGAATTATCATTTTTTATTCTTGATGAAAAAGATAATAATAAAGAAGTAGCTTCTTTATTACTAACTTTTAATTTAGATTATTTAACGATCTCTTCAATTATTAAAACAATTAAAGATTATATTAATAAAGATCGCGCTGATTTTCTTGAAGAGATGAATTATATCTCATCGATCAATGAATTTATTCCTATAAATAAATTAATTAATGAAAATAATGATAATGATAATGATAATAACGATTTAAGTAATAAAGAATTAAATAGTTATCTATTTAATCAACCAAATTCTGATTTTAGATCTTTTTTTGATCGTATAAAAGAATTAAATATCAATCAAGAAATAGCTTTCTATGATCATTTAAAAAAGATAAATGCGATAAATATAATTGAAGAATATGTTTTTAAAGATGAAGAATTTAAAGATATTGAAGATAATTATTTATTTAAAGTAATTAATATTGGTAAAGAATATTTAAATATTACCAATTTAGAAATTGGTAATATTTATCCATATAAAAAAATAAAAGAAGAGTTTTATCATTTAATGAGTGAATATTCTCCTTTTATTGATGGATATAATGATGAAGATGGGAATGATTTAAATAATGAAGACGCTAAAATAATTAACTATGAAATAAATAAGATATTTAATGATTTAACTTTAGATTTAAATCAACTAATTCTTTTATTAAATGATTCTTATCAAATTAAATTAATTCGTGTTAAAGAAGATTATTCTTCTTTAGCTTAATAAATAAATATAAAAATGAATTATTTAGAAGAAGAAATATTTTTAAATAGCTATTTAATTAATCTTTCTTCTTTAATCTCCTTAAATTTTAAAAAACAAGAAATAATAAATAAGAATAATAAAACTTATTATTCTTATTTATATCAAGAAATATTAAAAGAAGATAATCTATTATTTAATTTTAATATTTTAATAAATCAAGAAGATTTAAAAAAAGATAATATTCCTATTTCTTCTTTATTAATCTCTTCTTATTTAATTGATTTAAATAATAATAATGAATTATATTTAAATCATCTTTTAAAAGCAGGTAT
>CASEST010000063.1 GCA_949290725.1 uncultured bacterium | reverse complement strand
TATTTTATAGAATTTTTTGCTTGAATGCCCCATGGCATTCATTACTTAGAAGAATTAATAAGATATCCTGATCTAATAATAAGAAAAGAGCCCAGCAAATTGAGAAAGCCAAGCTCTAATCGCGAGTAAAAGCTAATTAAAAAATATTTAATCAATTAAAAAGACAACCACCATTAAAGCACAAAGTAGTCGCCCTTTTATTATAAATAATAATTCATCATTAAAAATCAATATTATAAGTGCTAAAAGAATAATTAAATAAAAATAAGTCTAATGCATATAATTTAAATATTAATAAATCTAAATTTAATTATTAGATTAATTATTTTAATAAATTAATAATAATAAAAGTCAGAAAATATAACGATTATAAAAGAAATTAAAAGAAAAAAGGAGCTATTTATAATTTAATATCTAATAGCTCCTTTTATTATCCGATTTTATTCGATATTTATCGTGTTTTTATCGGCATAACGAACGTAATTTTCAATTAAAAGTTCAAACCCATTTTCATTTCTGTATGAATTCGTTTCTTTAGATGAATGGATTACGTTCCTCATTTTCAATATGAGTTTTTTAATCATTATTCATCTCTCCTTTTCCTAAGATCACAAGTATGTAATTGGGTTAGAAACATTACTATATGACTTAGGATTGATTATTATATAGCATTTTTTCTAAATGTCAAATTTTATTTACAACACCAGAGAATAAAATATTATTCATATTATCTTTTATAAAATAAATAAAATTACGGTCGATAATAAACTCATCATATATTTTTTGATAAGGTTCTTGACCAGTTGGACGACCAGCCATCATCGTAACCGCAGCTCCTTCAATGCCTCTACGGTCAACCTTTAATTTTGCATATTGATAAATATTTTTAATATATATATCAGCTTTGAAACTAGATGAGAAATCAGCTTGATAAAGGTCAAAAATATTTTCAATATTAAACTCTTCTTTAAAAACTGAAGTTAAGTCATTAGAAAAATCTGCTTCAAATTCAGGGAAAATAACTCTAGTTGAATATACAATATTTTCTTCTTCATCTCTTGAAGAATAATCATTAATTAAAGCTACATCTTTAATTAATGACTCATCAAATATATCATCTATCGATATTCCATCATTAGGAACAATAAACTGTAATGTATAATTAGATAAAGTTTTTGTATAAAAAGTTTTATAATCTTCCGTTTCATACACATGTCCTTCAAAATAGCTGCCTTTAAATAATTCAACATCACTAATACTTCCATCGCTATTTTTAAAAGAATGAATTCCGTCTGATTCTAAGGCTTTATTTTCATATAACCATGAATTCTTAAAATATAAAATATTCATTAAAACAAACAAAGTATCAATACCATAATTTAATTTAGGATTTAATAAATGATTAGTTTTTTCATCGATATATTTAGCTAATGATTCATTAGCATTTTTATTATCATTTAAAAAATCTAATTCATAAGAAGAAGCATAAAATTTTTCGCTTAAAATCTTTAAAACTTCTTCATCAAATTTTTGACCTTTTTGAATCCAAAATGAATTATCAATTAGCACTTTAACTCTTTCATTATCTTGATAAAGATAGCGATATAAAAAAGGAACAAATTCAATTAATCTATCATAATCGATATTTAAAGCATTTAAAATTTCATTTTCACTATCATTTGAAGCTAATACAGAAGTTAAAGCTAAGCCAAAATATAAAGAAAGAGGAGAAATAACCATATTTTTCTCAAGATCATTAAAATAATCATAGGTAGATGAACTTACTTTTGATGAAAAGGTTAATAACTCATCGATTTCATTTTTATATTCATCTTTATTTAATATCTCCTCAGTAGTTAGCCCTTTAACGTCATCTTTTTTATAAACGACATTAAAATATGAACAAGACGTGATAAGTGTAGAAATAATTAATGAGCCAATTAGCAATATCTTTTTCTTTTTCATATTTTCTCCGCCTTAATATATTTATTTAATAGCTATTAAATACTATATCTTAATTAAAAGATTAAACTCTATTTACTACCCCAGAGAATAGAATATTATTCATATCATCTTTAATAAAGTAGATAAAATTACGATCCACGATGAAATCTTGATAAACTACTTCATAAGGGATATCTGGACCAGTCCCAGTTGCTCCATCAGCAACTGTAACTGCTGCTCCTTCAATTCCTTTTTTATCAACGTTTAATTTGACATGTTGATTAATACTACGGATATAAACTGATCTATTACTATTAAAACTATTAGAAAAATCGGCTACTTGGTCTTCAAAAATACGATTAATATTAAAATCTTCCCTTAAAAGAGCGACTAAATCTTTAGAAAATTCAGCTTTGAATTCAGGAAAGATTACTCTCGTCTTATAACTAATTTTATTAGCGTCATCAACGCTATGATAATCACTGATTCTAGCAACTTCTTCGATTATTGATTTATTAAATATCTCAGGAATTGTTAAATCATCATTAGGAACAATAAATTGTAAGTGATAATCTGATAAAGTATTAGCAAAAAATGTTTTATAATTTTCTCCTTCATAAACTTGCCCATCACTATAATCAGTTTTAAATAATTCGATATCACTTATACTTCCATCGCTATTTTTAAAAGAATGAATTCCATCAGATTTTAATTCAATATTATCCATAAACCATGGATTTTTAAAATATAAAATATTCATTAAAACAAATAGGGTATCAGTATCATAATTTAATTTAGGTTTTAATAAATGATTAGTTTTTTCATCAATATAATTTTCTAAAGCTTGATTTGCTTGACTATTATTATTTGAAAAATCTACTTTATAAGATGAAGCATAAAATCTTTCAGCTAATGTTTTAAAAACTTCATCCTTATAAGTTTCATCATTTTCAATCCAAAAGGAGTTATCAAGCAATACTTTACAATTATCGTTATCTTTATAAAGATAACGATATAAATAAGGAATAAATTCTAATAATTCATCATAATCAATACCTAAAGCAGTTAATATTTCATCTCTACTTTCATTAGATGCTAATACTGAAATTAGACCTAATCCAAAATATAAAGAGATTGGTGAAAAAGCAAGATTTTTACTTTCTTCATCAAAACGATCAACTACAGATGATGTAACTTTAGAAGAAAAAGATAATAAACCATCACTTTCTTTTTGATAATTATCATATTCTAAAATTTCATCAAGGCTTAATTTTTCAACATCACCCGTTTCATATATCACATTTAAAGAAGGTGAGCATGAAGTAATAATTAAAGAAATAAATGATAAAACAATAAATCCTATTTTAGCTTTTATTTTCATATAATCACTCCTATTAATATTTTATACTAAATAAGAGTTTACTTTTTATTATTTTGGTGCAAAAAAGAGATGATTTTAAAAATCATCTCTAAATTATTAATCAGCTAATGTTCCCATTGGATCCCAAGGATAAAGGACGATAGGTTCACTATTATAAGCATTTAATTCTTTTTTAGTTAAATATTTTTTCAAGATAACTACTTGATAAACAAAAGAATCAAACCAAGAAGCTGACATTAAGAAATAACCTTTATTTCCAACATCGCTTCCCCAAGAATTTTCAACCTTATAACGATTAGTCACTCCATCTTTTTTATTATAGCCAGTTAAACACATTGCATGATTCATCACTGAAGCATGATAATCAAGCATTCCAGCTTTATCAAATTTTAAATCAAAATCAAAAGCAGAAATATAATCAAAACTTAAATCATCCCAGATTCCACTTTTACGGTCACGATAAAAAGAAACATCGCTCCCAAACCAGACAATCTCATTATCATTAATTTGTTTTTCAACCAATTCTTTAATACGCTCCATTGGAAGATTTAAATGTTTAATTAAATCACCTTCAACAACATTATTTAAAAAATCGATTGTATAGACTTTATAAAATGGTTTGTCAGCAGTTGGTGAATTAATAATTGAGATATAATCATTTATTGTTTCTCCAATATATTTATTAAAGAAAGAATTAGGAGTTAAATCTTTTTCTAAATGATAAACATCGTCCTTATCATAGTATTCAAAATCAAACTTAGTAGGTGGAACACCAAAAGAATTAATTAAAAGATTATAAATCTTCCCTAAATATTCTTCTTTTAATATTCCAATTTCCTTATCTTTTTTAGCTTTCTTTAACTTTTGAGCTTCATAAGCAAAATTACGAATATAAGAATTAATAAGTTGATTGCTCATTTGAGTGTGCGAAGATTGATAGGTCTCATTAAAAGCGCTTTTAGGAACAATACCATATTTTTTAACGATATTTTTAAACATGTCCCATTGTCCACCATCTCCAACACCATTAACTAATAGATGCATTAAAACACGTTCATTTGGTTCATTTTCAATTAAGGAGATGATTGAAGTTAATAAATAATTGCATTTTTCTAATTTATCAAATAAAGCGACATAATTTTGTGATAGTTCAAATTCCTTTAAATTTAATTTTTTTGCAATTATTTCTCTTAAAACGTTTAAACCAGCAAAAATCCAACATCTTCCACTTACTTCTT
Organism: uncultured bacterium; assembly: GCA_949290725.1. Taxonomy (GTDB): domain Bacteria; phylum Bacillota_I; class Bacilli_A; order RFN20; family CAG-826; genus Onthovivens. The sequence goes on along the minus strand of CASEST010000063.1, from coordinate 8,754 downwards.
GATTGCAAGCTGGTAAAGTTTTAACTTCGTTAGAAAAAACATAACGAGCATCAACTTCATTTTTACTATCATAAATAATATCGCTGATTTGATTTTTAGTTAGAGCGTGTCTTAAAACAGTATTTGATAATTCCTTTTGATAATTGTTTTTAAAAGTTTTAATTAAAGTTGATGAAATTGCTTCATTATTAACATCAATATTTTTCATGAAATTACCCCCTATTTATTTAATTCTTCAACAATCAATTTATTTGCAATCAAAGGATCGACTTTACCTTTATTTTTCTTCATCAATTGCCCCATAACGAATCCTTGAGCTCTAGTTTTGCCATTTTTAAAATCAGCAGGAAGAGTAGGATTAGCCTTAATAATTTCAACAATATCTGCACGAATTAAAGCTTCATCACTAATTAAGCTTAATCCCATTTCTTCTTTTAAAATAATAGGTGATTTATTAGTTTCAATCATTTTAGCAAAAATATCTTTTCCTTGTTTAGAATTGATTTGTTTATCATTTAATAATTTAACTAAATCAGCAATATCTTTTGGAGATATTTTAAATTCAAGAATAGTTAAATTATTCTTATTTAAATAACCTAATACATCAGAAATAATAAAATTAGCCATCGCTTGATAAAGTGAAGAATATTTAGCACATTCATCAAAATAAATTGATAGCTCTTTAGCTGTTAATAAAATCTTAGCATCAACTTCATTTAACTTATAATCATTTAAAAATCTAACTAATTTTTGATCATAAAGCTCATTTGAGGTTTTAATAGCATCTTCAATAAATTCATCGCTTAAATGAATTGGAGGAATATTTCCTTCACTAAAATATTTATAATCAACAGCATCAGTTTTGACTCTCATTAAAACGGTCTCTTGTTTAGCTTCATCAAATCTTCTAGTTTCTTGTTCAATCTTTTCTCCTTTTAATAATAAGGAAGATTGTCTTAAGATTTCAAAATCAATAGCTGTCTCAATATTAGCGGTTGAGTTTAAGTTTTTAACTTCGACTTTAGTTCCAAACTCTTTGCTACCAAATGGACGAATCGAAATATTAACATCGCATCTTAAAGAACCATTTTCCATTTTTCCATCGCTAACATCTAAATAAGTGACGATTTCTTTAATTTTTTCGACGTATTTTCTAGCTTCTTCACCACTACGAATTACTGGACGAGAGACTATTTCAACAAGCGGAATACCAGCACGGTTATAATCTAATAAAGTATAGGTTGAATAATGGTGTTGCATCGCAGTATCTTCTTCCATATGAAGTCTTTCAATTTCTATTTTTTTCTTATTTCCATCGATTTCAATTTCTAAATAACCATCTTTCCCAATTGGATGATCTTGTTGAGTAATTTGATAACCTTTTGGCAAATCAGCATAAAAATAATTTTTACGGTCAAAATATAAAGTATGGTCGATTTCCATATGTAAAGCATTACAAACACGAATTGCATTAATAACGCCTTGCTTATTTAAACGAGGCAATGAACCTGGATAAGCTAAATCTAAATAAGTAATATTTGTATTTGGTTCGCTTTTGAATTTAATTGGGGCATTGGAAAACATTTTTGTTTTAGTTTTCATTTCAACATGGATTTCTAATCCGATAACTGCTTCGAAATTCATCTTATTTTGCCTCCTTAAATGTAACAACACTTAAATTTTTAAGTTGAATAATATTTTCACAATCTTTCGCAAAATCAAAAACTTCCTTATCTTTAAATTGACGGGAGTTAATTGATAATCCAAAAGGAAGATTATCTTTAAAACCTAATGGAATTGTTATTGAAGGATAACCACCAAAATTAGCAATTGCTAAACAGTTATCGGCGATTAAATAAGTATTATCTAAATTGTCGCTTCCTTCGTTAATTTTAGGTGCAACTTTAGGTGAAGCTGGATGAATAAATAAGTCATATTCATCTAATAATTTATTAAATATTTCAACAATAACATTTCTAACACGTTTAGCTTTCAAATAGACATCTTCTTGATTTTCTTTCATCAAAGCGTAGCTACCTAAAATGAAACGACGTTTAATAAGTTCGCCGAAGCCTTCATTTCTAGTATTAAACATGATTTCTTGATAAGTACTTCCATCTTTACGATTCCCGAATTTAACACCATCTAAATTAGCATTATTTGATGTCGCTTCAGCACTAGAAATAATAATATATGCAGGGTAAATCGCTTTTAAAACCGATTGATCTACGCTAACAAAATCAACTTTATGACCTTCCTTTTTTAATTCTTCAATAAGTTTATCGAATTCCTTTAAAATTGTTGGATCTTTTATTGAATCAACAATTTCTTTAATAACAGCAATCTTTTTAATTTCTTTTCCCTTTAATGGAAATACTTTTTCTCTCTCTTTTAAAGATGATGTATAGTCTTTTTCATCATATTTATTTAAATGATCGAATAAAATAGCCGCATCATCAATTGAACGAGTAAAGTAACCAACATGGTCTAAACTAACAGAAAATGGGAATAAACCAAATCGAGAGATTAATCCATAAGTAGGTTTATAACCAACTAAACCACCTAAAGAAGCCGGTTTTCTAATCGAATCACCAGTGTCACTTCCTAAAGCGAAAGGAACATAGCTCGCAGCAACAACATTAGCGCTTCCGCTTGAAGAGCCGCCAATTAAACGGGTTTTATCATAAGGATTAAGTTGAACACCTTTATGTCCGCTTTTTCCACTTCCGCCCATCGCTAATTCATCTAAAGTGGATTTTGCAATCAAAATAGCCTTATTTTCTTTTAAAATTTTAATTACAGTAGCATCAAAACTAGGAATGTAGCCTTTTAAAATATCGCTTCCACCAGTTGTTTCAATGCCTCTAGTTGATAAATTATCTTTAGCGACATATGGGATACCAAATAAATAATTATCAACTGGAACTTCTTCTTGATCTAATTTTAATGCCTCGTTTAAAGCTTCAGCAAAATTTGTAGCTTCTAATGAATTAAATTCATCATTTTTAGCTCGTTCGATTGCCTCTTTAACTAAATCGCTAACCTTAACTTCCTTTTTAAGTAAGGCTTCATGAATTTCTAAAATAGTTAAATCTAAATAATTCATCTTTTCTCTCCTTAACCAACAACTTTAGGAAGTTTTATTTGTCCTTCTTTACTATCTTTAACATTATTTAAAACTTCTTCTTTATTTAATAAATCTGCCTCATTAGGTTCATCTTCTCTTAATAAGGAGAAAGATTCATCAACATATGGGAAAGATAAAGGTGGATTCGAGGCTAAATCTTTGATATCATCCATTAATTTAAGTTGAGCAATAATAATATGAAATTCTTCTAAAAGAGTATCATATTCTTCATCTTTCATATCAAATAATAATTTTGAAGCAGCAGCTTTTAAAACTTCTTTATTTACTTCTTTCATTTTATTCTCCTTTCTCTTTAATTAAGATTTCTTTTAATCTATCTTCATAAATAATTTCAATATTTAATGCTTTGGCTTTATCAAGTTTTGATCCTGGATTCTCTCCAATTAATACATAATTAGTCTTTTTTGAAACTGAGGAAGAAACACTTCCCCCAAAATCTTCAATAATTTTAGTTAATTCATCACGAGAATAATCGGTGAAAGATCCAGAAATAACACATTTCTTATTATAGAAAAAGTTATGTTCGTTATCGACTTCTTTTCCTAAATAAAGCATATTTACATTACATCTTTTTAATTTTTCTATCAATAAAAGATTATTTTGATCATGAAAATATGAATAGATTGAATTAGCGACAATCTCTCCAATATCATCAACTTTATATAATTCATCGATAGTTAAATTCATCAAGTTATCTAAACTTTTAAATTTTTTAGCTAAAGTTTTAGACATTTTTTCACCAACTTCTTTTATTCCAAGACCGAAAATTAGACGTTCTAAAGAATTATGTTTCGATCTTTCAATTGCATTTAATAAATTAGAAACTGACTTTTCTTGCCAACCATCCATCGAGATGATTTCTTCTTTATATTTATATAATTCGTAAATAGAAGGTATATCACTTAAAAACTTTTCTCCAAATAATTCTTCAGAGACCTTCTCGCCCATCCCTTCAATATCCATAGCATTTTTAGATGAAAAATGAATTAATGATTCAATTTGTCTTGAAGGACAATTTGGATTAATGCAAAAAGTTAAAGCATCTTTTTTAACTAATAAAGAACCGCATTCAGGACAATGGGTAATCATTTTAAATGGAATTTCCTTACCATCTCGTTTATCAATTAATGGTTTAACAACTTCAGGAATAATATCCCCAGCTTTTCTTAAAATAACTAAATCGCCAATTTTTAAATCTTTTTCTTTAATATAATCTTCATTATGCAAGGTTGCTCTTGAAACTAATGAACCGCTAACTCTAACTGGTTCTAATACGGCATTAGGAGTTATTTTCCCAGTTCTTCCAACAGTAAAAACGATATCTTTTAAACGAGTAGGAACTTCTTTTGGCGGAAATTTATAAGCTACTGCCCATTTAGGAGATTTTGCAGTTCTCCCAATAAGATCATAATATTTAAATTCATCGACCTTTAAAACAATTCCATCGATATCATAAGGCAAAGAATCTCTTTTTAAAGTATATTCATCAACATAATCTAAAATTTCCTTTATATTATGGACTACTCTTCTTTCCTTATTAGTTTTAAAACCTAACTGATCTAAAGCAGTTAAAGAATCTGAATGACGAGTAAATCCATCTTTTTCGGCATCGATATAATAATACCACCGGCCATCTAAATTTCTTTTTTTAGCAATTGATGAATCTAAATTTCTAATCGATCCGGCTGCAGCATTTCTTGCATTAGCAAATAAAGGCTCGTTATTAGCCGCCCTTTCTTCATTTAATTTTTCTAAGCTGGCCTTAGGCATATAAATTTCGCCACGAACCTCAAATCTAGCATCTTTATTATCAACGATTGTTGGAATATCTTTAATCGTTAAAACATTGGTTGTAACATCTTCACCAGTCGTTCCATCTCCTCTTGTAGCACAATAAGATAAATAACCATTATTATAAACTAAAGAACAAGCTAAGCCATCTATCTTCATTTCAGCAACAAAATCAACTTCGTGGCCAACCGCCTCATATACTTTTTTAACCCATTCAACAAGCTCTTCTTTATTAAAAACATCGGCTAAAGAAAGCATTTGTTTTTCATGTTGAACTTTATTAAATCCTTCTAAAACAGTTCCTCCAACTCTTTGCGATAAGGAAGTACGAGTAATTAAAGAAGGGAACTCTTTTTCAAGCAATAAAAGTTCATCCATTCCCTTATCATAAATAGAATCATCAACTGAAGGATTATCTAAAACATAATATTCATAAGAATATCTTTCTAAAGTTTTAGTAAGTTCATCATATCTTTTTTTCGCTTCTTTAAAATCCATAATTATTCCTTCTTTTTTAGCATCTTATGATTTCCAAGCATTTTTTTAATCCCGAAATCAGTAAAATCAACCACGATAATATTTCCTTCAATCGCTTTAACTTCGCCTTCTCCAAAAACATCATGCTCTAATTTATCTCCGATTTTCCAAGCTATTGAATTAACTTCATATGAAATAACATTTGGCTTTTCTTCATTAATTTTTTTATTGCTTTTATTTCCAAAATTAATTGAATAAAGTGGGGAAGTTGGAGTAATTTTACTATGATCAAAGCCGAAACTATTAGGTCGAGTGTAAACTAAATCAGCTTCTTTAATAAAGCGAGATGGTAAAGAACCTGTTCGATCAATATAAGAATAACCATAATTAAAAGTAACAAAAAGTTTATCCATCGCGCGAGTAAAAGCAACATAAGCTAGCCTTCTTTCTTCTTCTAAAGCTAAACTTCCTCCTTCGCTTACGCTTCGTTGGTTAGGAAAGATATTATCAGTAAAATTAACAACGAAAACATCTTTAAACTCTAATCCTTTAGCGGTATGAACCGTCATTAAAGAAACGACATTAGAATTATCTTTCATCTGGTCTTGTTGAGTTAAAAGAGTAATATTTTGTAAATATTCATCTAAAGTTGAATCTGGGTTATCTTTTAAAAATGAACGAATATCATTAACTAATTCTTTAACGTTAGAAATCTTTTCTTCCTCTTCATCAATTTTTGCTAAATATTCAAAATAATCTAAGCGAGTAATAAAATCTAATAAGATTTCACTATAACTTTCAGCTTTATCGTTTACTTTTTCTTTATATTCTTCAATTAAGTTTGTAAATTCAGCTAATTTATTTAATAGGGCCTTCGATAAAAGAGTATTATATTTTTTAATATTTAAAGCATAGTTATATAAAGATAAATCATTTTCACTAGCTTCTTTTTTAATTAAATTAATCGCTTGAGGACCAAAACCACGGCGTGGAACATTAATAATTCTTAAAAAAGAGATATCATCAAGCGGATTAATAAGCAATTTTAAATAAGCTAAAATATCTTTAATTTCAGCTCTTTCATAAAATCTAATTCCACTATAAATTTGATAAGGGATATGATTATAAACTAATTCTTTTTCAAATAAACGAGAAGAAAAAGATGAACGATATAAAATTGCACAATCTTTATAATCAGCCTTTTTTAAAGATTTTAATTCTAAAATTTTATTAATAACCCATCGCGCTTCCATCTCACTGCTTTCAGAAGAATGAACGATGACATTATCGCCATCATTTCGATTAGTAAATAAATCTTTTTTGATTCTTTCTTTATTAAAAGCTATTAATGAATTAGCATGCGATAAAATATTTTTAGTTGAACGGAAATTTTCATTTAAAATAATCGTCTCCATTCCTTTAAAATCTTTATCGATATCTAAGATTACTCGTTGGTTAGCACCTCGCCAAGTATAAATTGTTTGATCTGGATCACCAACTACATATATTCCAGTATTTTCTCCGGCTAAAAGAAGCAAAAGTTCATATTGAAGATTATTTGTGTCTTGAAATTCATCAACTAAAATTTCTAAGAAGCGATTATTATATTTTTCTTTAATATCTAAATTGGTTTTTAATATTTTTACCGTATAAATCAATAAATCGTCAAAATCTAAAGAAAATTGACGATTTTTTCTTTTTTCATATTCAATAAAAAAGTCTAGCAAAACTTTTTGTTCTTGACTCATGAAAGAAGTTTTTACATCGCTAGGTAATTCGCCCTTCATTTTATGATAATTAATAAAATTTAAAGCATTAGAAACTATCTCATCTCCTTTGCGATAACCTTTTTCTATAGCGATATCTTTAATTAATTTTTCTTGATCTTCTTCATCGATAATATCAAAAGAACGAGGGAAATTTAAAACTTCAATCTCCCTTCTTAAAAAATAATTGCAAAAAGAATGGAAAGTCGAGATTTTTAATTCTTTTAAATCATAATTAGGAAGTAGAGCGATTGTTCTTTCTTTCATTTCTTTAGCGACTTTATTAGTGAAAGTAATCGCTAAAAGACGATATGGTAAAATATTATTTTCTTCTATTTGATAAGCTAAACGATAAGTTAAAACACGAGTTTTTCCACTTCCTGCTCCTGCAATAATACGATTATATTTTAAAGAAGAAGTTACTGCTTCATATTGTTTCTCATTTAAATCATTGATAAAATTCATACCTAATTATTTTATCAAATTATCCTTTTAAATAATATTAATTTAAATAACAAAAAAGACAATTTATTTAAACGATATTTTCTTTTATAAAAGAAAATAAGATATTAAAATAAGAGGGTGAAATTACTTACTTATAAGAAAAATTTAAAAGAGAGTATTCCAATAATAAGTTTAATGATTTCATTAAACTTAGTCTTAATTTTTTTAATAACCTATCTTCCTTTTTTATATTTAATAATTCCTTTTATTTTAATCTTACCTTCAGCTTTATTAGCCTCAGTTATTAAAAAAAGATATTATTTAATCTATTTTTTTATCGCCTTATTATTATCATTTTTAATCTCTTATAAAGATATAACTTTTAGTTTAATTTATTTTTTACCTTCTTTAATTAGTGGGTTTATCTATGGTTTATTTTTAGATAAAAAATATGATCGATATCTATTGATTTTAATCTCTTCTTTAATTAATTTTCTTTTAGAATATTTAATAAATTATCTTCTTTATCTTCTTTTAGATTTTAACCTTTTTAATGAGATAAAAACTTTATTAAATTTAATCGATAATCAAACTTTTTCTATTTTGTTCCCTTCTTTAATTCTTTTATATTCTTTTATATCTAATTTTATTTCTTTCATATCGGTTTCTTATTTTATTAATCGTTTTAATTTAAAATATATTAACGATAATAAATTAGATTCTTTCTTTGATTTAATTAATAGCTTATTTTTTATTTTAATAATTATTTTTAGCTTTTTTAATCTAACAATTTCTTATATTTTTTTAATTCTATCAACCTATATTTTTATTATTAATTTAATTAAAATTTATCAAAAGAAAAACTATACATATTTTTTAATTAATATAGCATTTATCTTTATTAATTTAATCTTAGTGATTATTCTTTTCGCTTTTATAAGTATCTTAAATTCAATATTACTTTTATCGATTTCTCCATTATTAAATTCAATTTTGAATTTAATAATGAAACTTCTTTTTTATAAAAGAAATATAAATTAAAATCCCGTTTTTAGATTTTGAACACCTTAAAATTTAGACTTTGAACAATAGATATTACAAAAATTCTCGATAAAATTCGAGATTTTT
>CASEST010000062.1 GCA_949290725.1 uncultured bacterium | reverse complement strand
TTAAAGAATTAAAATAATATTTATCTTTATTCAATCCCTTGATTTTTATAAAACGGGATTTAGTTTGTTCTTTGCGATAATTCATAAAATAGCATAAAATAACCTTTTTATTTTTACTAACTACATTAAAAGCCATGTAATTGCTCTTAAACGGATCATATATTGCATAATACTTCGAATTATTAATGTATTTATGCCATTCCTTAACTAAATTATTAAAATTTTTAATCGATTCTTGATCTTCAGTTGATAAACTGAGAGGGTCAAGCTCATAACCGAATGTTCCAAAAAACGCCAAACAAGCTTTATCTTGAATAGTACCTATTTTTCTAGCACTAACATGTGCCCCGATACTTCTTAAAGGATAAAAAATATTTGTTGCATACTGAATTTGACTTCTTAAGGCGATGTCAGTTTCATCGCTCCCCCAAATTGAAGAAGAATAAAATAACATTCCTAAATCGAAACGCCCACCACCACTAGCACAAGTCTCTAAATATATATTAGGGTAGCGAGTAACGAATCTATTCAATAATTTATAAGCTCCAAGCATATAGCGATAAGTCGTCTCTTTTATTTTTTCTTTACTTAAAATTGGCGAATATGCTTCACTCAAATAACGATTAAAATCCCATTTAACATAAGAGATATCGTACTTATCGAAAATTTTAGTTAATTGATTAAAAACATTATCAATTACTTTATCATTACAAAGATCTAAAACAAGCTGATGACGCAACAAAGTTGGATGCTGGTATCCCTTTTTAAATAAGGCATATTCTGGATGATTTTTAAATAAATCGGAAACTGGAGAAACCATTTCAGGTTCAATCCAAAGGCCAATTTTCATCCCTAAGGATTTTGCATAATCAACGACTTTGCCTAAGTCAATTTTAGAAGTATCAACTTCCCAATCGCCTAAGGAAGTTGAATCGCTATTTCTTCCTTTAAACCATCCATCATCAATTACTAGTAAATTAATACTTAATTCTTTAGCTTTATTAATTAAGGCGATAATTTTATCAGTATCAAAATTAAAAGTAAAACCTTCCCAAGAATTCAATAATATATAATCTTCTTTTAAATTATTTGGAGTTCTTAAAAGCCTTTCCTCAATTAGTTTATGGAAAGTTTGACTCATCTTATTAAGACCTTTATTAGAGAAACCTTGTATAACTTCAAAACTTTTCAAACTTTCATTAGGCAAAAGATAAAACTCATTTACTTCATCATTAAAACCTACAGTTAGGCGAGTCTGATCTATTTCATCAACCTTTAATTCGAATGAAAAATCTCCACTATATACAATAGAAAAACCATAGACATCACCATAATCTAGATTACTACCATCTTTTAAAATGGCAATCGAAGGATTAAAAGTAAAACCTCTTCCTCCATGATTATCGCTAATCTTAGTCAACCCATGATGAAGATGTGAAATTTCCTCTTCATTATCAGCGCCCCAAATACCTTTTAAAGTTAATAAAGAATAATCTGAAGAAGGTAAATCGAGCTCAAGTGCTGAAAAGCGTTTAATTTTTATTCCTTCAGTTTCTTTATTGATTAATTCGCTATAGCGAACAAAACAATTAAATTTTTCACTGACTTCATAATAAAGTTTTAAATAAACTTCTTTATTCTCTTCTTTCAAAGTTAAAATCAATGTATCACAATCATTTTCTTTAAAACGCACATGGGGAAAGTTTTCATTTTTAGGTGGAGCGCCTTTAATAATTTTATGGGAATGATATAAAAAATTAGTTAAAGGAACATTATCTTGACCTTCAATTATCGTGTGTGGAATTCTTTTGTCTGCTTTCCCAAAAGAAGCGCATTCAAATAAGGAAGAAAGGAAAGAAAAATAATAAGTTTCGTCACAAGTTTCTTTACCTTGATCATTTAAGAAAGCATAGCGTTCAACGTAACGCTCAACTGTTCTTTCTTTATGAATATCACTTAAATATTTGCCATCATATAAATGAATTAAATAATTATATTTATTAATATGAATGTAATAACTATATTCCTTAGTAGATAAGTGAAAAATTTTTCTTTTTTTCTCAAATGAAATCGCCATATTATCTCCTTAATCAATTTGAAAAATTATTGCTTCGTATGGTTTTAAATATTTTGCTGAGTGTTCCTCATAATTTGAAAATAAGATTGGTTTATTCAAATATTCAATAAGATTTTCTTTAATTTTATTTTTAGTAATATTGACGATAATCAACAATTTTTTGCCTTCATATTCACGTATAAATTTAGCTATTTTTTTATTCGAAGGTAAACGCGAAACACTTCCAAACTTCAAAATGTCGCTTTGATTATGGAATTTTATCAACTTCTTATAGTAATTTAAAATGGAGTTATTGTCCTTTAATTCATCTTCAACATTGATGCCTTCTTTATAAATTTCATTTGGTTTTAACCAAGGCTTTTCGCCAATATTAAAGCCAGCATTAATGCTTCTATTCCATAAAAATGGTGAACGAGAGTTATCGCGATTTACGGTTTTATTACATAATTTAACAATGAAATTTCTTGAGAAAAAAGGACAAATTTTTTTGGCTGTTTTGATTGCAGTTAGAGTCGCACAATCATTGATTTCCTCATATCTTTGACTTCTATAATCAAGCATTCCTAATTCTTCACCTTGATAAATAAAAATTGTGCCCCTTAAAGTCAATAATAAAGTTGCCAAAGCTTTTCCGCTTTCTAAATAATATTTTTTTATATCACCATAACGATTAATTGAACGAAGTTGATCATGATTTTCAAGATATACAGACATCCAATCGACTTCTTTTTGCCATTTAAAAAGCTGTTTTAAAACAAATGCTGGATCATATTTTCTTTTGATAATCTGGACTTTTGAATAAGTATCTTTACCATTATGTTCAAACTCAAAAAACATATCTAAGCAACGACGCCTTAAATATTCATTGCCTATTTCTGGAGTAATTCCGAATGTTTCACCAACGAGGAAAGTATCATAATTATCTAAAACATCTTTTCTAAATCTTTCTAAGACTTGGAAATTTCCTTCTTGATTTGCATAATGTTCACAACCGCAATTAAAAAAGGCTTTCTTACCATCTTCAAACGAAGTTTTGTAGAGTTTATTAATAACATCACATCTAAAGCCATAAACTCCTTTATCAAGCCAGAATTTTAAAATGTTTTCTACTTCCTTAATGACTTCTTCATTATGATAATTTAAATCAGGTTGTTCCTTACTAAAAAGATGCAAATAATATATATTTTCCTCTTTATCCACTAATTCCCAACATGGTCCAGAAAAAGCGCTATTCCAGTTATTTGGTGGCTCTCCATTAGCCTTGCCTTTCATAAAATAATAATAATTTCTATATTTACTATTTTTATTTTTTAGGGCTTCTTGAAACCATTTATTTTGATCACTTGTATGATTAACAACAAAATCCATTACGACTTTAATATCTTTTCTATCAGCTTCTTTGATAAGATTTTCAAAATCTTTCATAGTGCCAAAAATTGGATTAATTTCGTAATAATCAGCAATATCGTAGCCATTATCAACCATCGGTGATTTATAGATTGGGCAAAGCCAGATAATTCCTACTCCTAATTCTTTTAAATAATCAAGCGATTCAGTAATACCATTTAAATCACCAATGCCATCATTATTAGAATCTTTAAAAGATAGTGGATAAATTTGATAAATAATTCGGTCTTTAAATGCTTTTATATTATTATTCATTATTAACTCCTTTTGTTCTTTTTTCTATTTCATTAACCATCATTTGATGAGAATCTTCATCAATTTTATATTTAAAACGAACGATTAAAAACGCGCCTAAAAATAATAATAAAGGAACAATCGTGAAGCCGATTTGGAAAACAATCAATTGCCAATTTTCTATTCCAGAAACTAAGATATCAGCTTGTTCTACAATAACATCATGATTTCCTTCAAATTGTTTTTCTAAATTAGCGATATCGTTACTTATCGCGAATAAAGAAGACAATGATAAAAAGATAAAAAGGAAAAGTTGTTGTAAACTACTACCGATTTTAGCAGTAAAAGCTCTTAAAGAAAAAGTGGCAGATTCTCTTCTCTCATTAAACTTATACTCGTTATAATCAATAGAATCTTGAATCATAATATACAGAATTAAGGACATTAAAGTTTGGCCAAAGAAAGCTATAAAACCAAATACACATAATAATGGGAATGTATTCGGATCGGTATAAAAAACATATGAAAAAAGTAATAAATAAGCTCCGATCGTAGTTAGTGAGCAAATTGTAAACAATTTCATACGTCTAATTTTTAATTTATTAACAAATAGTGGGTACAAACATTGAGCAATCAATGTCGCTGCAGCATAAACAACAGTAAAAACTGTTTGATATCCACCACCACTCGAATAGCCAAAATTAAAATAAAAGTAATTAAGACCAGCCGAAACTAAGACTGAAGCGCCTGTATAATATAGTAAAATTGCAAAAATCGATGCACGTAATTGATCATTTTTGATAATAACGGTGAAAATTTCTTTAAATTTCATCTTTTCATCATTCTTTTCAATATTTTCATCAACTTTTCTTTCCTTCATGAAAATTACTAAAATTATTTGAGAAACAACAAAAAGTAACGAGCAAATTAAAGAAACAATTCGATATACTGGCCCTTGATTACCGCCTGCAAAAATCGGAACAATTCCACCAACTGCGAAAGTACCAATAGAAATAAAAACCGATAATAAAGTTGTTAAATTGGCTCTCACTTGTTCTTTTGTTGAAAGTGATGGTAAAACTGACCAGAAAGCAATGTCATTCATTGTAAAAGTAACATCCCATAAGAAGTAAAATAATGCAAAGAAAGCTACAAAGGTCCAACCACTTGGAGTAATCCAGAACATGCATATTGTAACAATCGAGTTAGTTATAGCGCCTAAAAATATCCATGGGCGATATTTTCCAGTTTTAAAATGACATTTTTCAATAATAAATCCCATAATTGGATCATTTAATCCATCGAAAATACGAAGAATAATGATGATGATAGTAATTACACTATACATTTGTAAATACTCTTCGAACTCTACATCTCCTAAAGCGAAAAATTGAACGAATGTCAAAAGAAAAAGCGAGACAAATTGATACATTCCATCTCGAAACATACCCGAAGTTGTGTAAAGCCACTTAGTTAAACGTGGCACGTCCCCTTCATAAGTGCGATTAGCCAAAAATTTCATATATTTCCCTCAAAACTAATATAATTATAAATTAAAAATTAATTTGAAAAAATAATTACTTACAAAAAATTTATTTTCACGTGAAAAGCAAAACTACTAAAAATCAACTAATCTTTTGTTTTAGTAAACTTTAAACGTTTATTGATAGTTCGACTAATGAATATAAATATGATAGAGGCAATAGCCATATAAGGTAAAAAGATTAAATAGTCTATGTAGGATAAGCCTATAAATAATTCGAAATTAAAAAAATCATCGATAATTAATCCTATTTGTTCTATAAAAGTATCTGCCTGTTTTAAATATCCAGGGTTTAGAAACACATCAGGAAAAGCAATTAATAAGACTATTGTAAGAATAATATCAAAAATTAAAATTCCACGGGAATATTTGGTTGAAGGATAACTAATCGAATAAAGAACAATAAATCCAGATAAAGAGATAGATAAAGATAATAAGACATCAATATTATTAAGTGGATAGAAAAAATTAATAATTATTAAATATGCAGCAGTTAAAGAAACAAATAATGCTGATTCTAATCCCTTAATTATGACTTCTTTTATAATCCTTCCATTAAACTTTTCTATTTTATTATTTTCAATTGATAAAAGGAAACCACACAAAGCTACAGTTATAAACTCAAAAACATAAATTGATTCAATTTCAATAAATAACCCTGTTGGTGAGAATAACGAAAAGATAGAAATTAAAGCGATTAATAAGGCTTTCGTAATAAATAAAGAGGAGCTTCTTTTAATATTATTTATTGTTCTTCTACCCTCTTCTATAACTTTACTCAAAGATGAGAAATCATCATTAAGCAAAGTAAAATCACTTATTAATTTAGATGATTGAACTCCACTATTTAAAGCAATTGAACAAGTTGCCCTCCTTAAAGAAGTTATATCGTTTACCCCATCTCCAATATAACCGACCTTGTGGCCATTTTCTTCTAAAAATTTTATTATTTCTTCTTTCTGTTCAGGAGTGGCTCTGGCAAAAACATTATAATTTAAAGCAATATACTTAATATCTTCAATTTTTACATTTTCTAATGAAATCGCTTTATCATAATTTTTTATTCCAGCTTTTCTGCTGATTTCTTTAACGGTTAATAAATTATCCCCACTGATAACTTTAATATCAATATTTAGACTGGAAAAATAATTAATTGTTTCTTTAATATTTTTTCTTAACTCATTTTCAATAATAAAAATTGCAATTACTTCATCATTTCTTATAAAGGCTAAAATTCGTCTACCTTTTTTTGCTTCTTCATCAATTTTTAATAAAACATTTTCATCGTTAATTAAAACATCGGGGCTCCCTAAAAAATAAATATCATTATTAATTTTTAAACTTGAATATTTATTTTTAGAGGTAAAAATGGTTTTATCTTTAAAATCTAAATGGTATTTATCTATTTCTTCTTTGCTAAATTTATTTAAATCATATACTTCTTTTAAGGCTGAGGAAGTCAAATTGTCACTAAAAGAAGATAAATATAAGCTTAAAATTAAATTGAAATCATCGATTTTCTTATAAATTATAGTATTTAGCAATTTCAATTTATTACTTGTAATTGTACCTGTTTTATCTAAAGCTAAAGTATCAATCCTAGCTAATGATTCAATTGAATATAACTCTTTAACCATTACCTTATCTTTAGCTAATTTAATAATTGAATTAGCTAAAGTAATTGAAGAAAGCAAAACCATACCAATAGGTATCATTCCAACTATTATCGTTGAAGATTTAGAAATTACCTCTAATGAAAATGCCCAATTAATAGAATCTTGTCCTATATACCGAGTTTTAATAAACGTAGCAATAAAACAGGGAATCATTACAAAAACCATATAAAGAACTATTTTATTTAAATCTTTATTTAACTGTGATTTCCCTTTTTTAATTTTTTTAACAGTATTTTCTAATTTTTTAATATATGTTTGATCACCAACTTTAACCGCCTTAGCTATTATTTCCCCATCAACTAAATTTGATCCAGATAAAAGTAAGTCACTTTCTTTTTTGAAAACTAATGATGACTCTCCAGTTAAAACTGATTCATTTAAATATCCTTCACCTTCTACTATCTTTAAATCTACAGGGATTAAGGCGTTATTTTTTAAAAAGATTAAATCATCAATAACAATCTCGTCACTATTTATCTTTATTAACTCATTATTTCTAATTACGCTAACTTTGTTTTGATTAATTAATTCCATTTTTTCTATTGTCTTTTTACTTCTTATTTGTGAAATAATCGAAATTAGCGCATTGAAAAAAATAATTAATAAAAAACCATATTTAGTAATTGGAAGATATTGAATTCCATCTTCAAAACTTAATTGTATTATTAAAAACAAGATTGCTAAGCAATATAAAATAACATTAGAAAAAGTAAAGAATGAAGTAAATATAATCTTCAAATATGAATTACAACTAGTTTTTTTTGTTTTGTTTCCTTTACCAGCTTTAATTCTTTCTTCAACTTCTTCACTGGTTAATCCGCGATATTTATTCAAATCCATAATCGATTAAAGAAGATTGAAATAATTATATCAGTTTTTATTATAAAAGTAATTTTACTCTGTTCTTAAAGCTTCAGCTGGGTCTTTCTTTGCAGCAAGTCTAGCAGGAATAAGTCCTGAAATAGAGGTTAATAAAACAGAAAGTAAAATCATAATAATCGCTTGATAATAAGTTAAAGCGGCAATTGTATAAATTCCAGTTAAACTACCAATAACCATATTGATAATAAACGAAATTAAATAAGTGATTGCAATTCCTAAGATTCCACTAGATAAACCTTCGATAATCGTTTCACTATAAAACAAACGAGAAACATCTTTTTTTCTTCCGCCTAAAGATCTAATAACACCAATTTCCTTTACTCTTTCAATAACAGAAACATAAGTAATAATCGCAATCATAACAGTAGATACGACTAGCGATAAAGCAGTAAAAGCAATCAAAGCATATGTAACGATATTAATCATATTATTGATTAAATCAATTACCAATTGAAGATTATCAGTATAAATTACCTCAGGCCTTTCATCCTTATCTAAACTTATGCCATCGACAACAATGGTTTTATCTTCATTCCATTCATTTAGATAACCTACAATATCCTCTTTTAAATCAAAATTAGAAGGATAAATTGAAATTGAAGCTGGTAAAGAACTACCCCCAACGTCATTTAAACTTAAATTATAGATTATCGGCCCACCACTACTAAGATTAGTCATGGATAATTCACCCATTAATCCAAGGCCAATCATTGGCTCGTCAGAATCTAAAAAATAGTATTCATAAGTATAAGTAATTCCATTAATAATTGGAATTTGTTGATCAGGATTAGAAGGATTATTCATAAAATAGATTGAAGATGAATAATTATCATTCTCTTGACTATCAATAAATTCAGCAATTTCTGAACTCTTTGCATCATTTAAGATTCTTTGGCTTAAAGCTGGGGTATAGTAAAATCCCGAAGATAATGAACCATACCTCACATCTTCTTTTGGCTTTAATATCGCAGTAATTTTTAAATTTATTCCTTCCTCTTTATTATTAACATCCTCCTCATAAACATTATAAGTAAACGGATTATTTACATTTAATTCATTATTTTCATTGCGATTTGCATTATAAATTGAATCATTAGGGTAATAAGTAAAAGTTTTCTCCATCAATTCATCAATTGTAAAATGATTTTTATCTAAATCTGGATCATATAAAGGATTATCGCTTGCTCGATAAACAATATTGAAAAATTCATCTTGGGAATAATAACCTAACTCAGCTAAAACAAGGTCAGTTAAAGCATCATCTGAAGAAAGAACAATCATTATTTCATTTTCTTTTGTTGGAAAATAAGAAGTTTCAGGATCAGAAACAATATCGTATTGCTCTAAAATATAACCACTATTATTTAAACTTTGATCAAATGGACGAGCTAAAGTGGTTACAAAAGCCGAATAATCTGCAAATTCAGTATTTTGTAGCATTGATGTGTAGGCAGAAATTATACCAGTTACCGACATATTTCTATCTTCAAGATTAGTAAATTTAGTTGAAGTATAGATATTATTCAAAACATTTATTCCATAATCATAGGTAATATCGGCATATAAAGATGTATCGATATTATTAATATAATTTACATAATTTTGATCGATTTCATTATGAATCATAATATCTTCTACAGCGCCACCATTTTCAATCAACATCTCTAAAAGGTAGGAGACATTTATTATTCCATTTTCTGTAGCGCCTTCAATCAAATCAGCTTGATCTTCTAATGATAAATTGCCAATTAATGAAGCAAAATCATATGTTTCAGTTGAAATTGTAATTGGATTCCCACTCAACATATCATTTTCCATTGAATGAATATAATTTTGTATTCCTGTTGAAACTGATAAAACAGTAGAAACGCCAATAATCCCAATACTTCCAGCAAATGCAACCAAAAAAGTTCTTTTAAATTTCGATAAAAGATTACGAGCTGACAATCTAAAAGTTTGCCACCAATTTAATTTAGCTTTTTTAGAAACTTCTTTAACATTTAAATTGGTTTCTTCTGCTTTAGCTTCTTCAACGCTTAAAGGTAGTGAATCATTTTCAACTAATCCGTCTTTAAGTTTTATTATTCTTGTTGAGTATTTATAAGCGAGATCAGGATTATGTGTAACCATTATGACCAGTTTCTTTTTAGATATTTCCTTCATTAAATCCATAATCTGGACAGAAGTTTCACTATCTAAAGCTCCAGTAGGTTCATCTGCTAATAAAATATCAGGTTCATTTACTAAAGCGCGGGCAATTGCAACTCTTTGTTGTTGCCCGCCACTTAATTGATTACCTTTTTTTGAATATAAATCTTTTAATCCGACCTCATCTAAAGCTTCTTTCGCTCTTTTTAATCTTTCTTCTTTTTTAACACCAGCGATTGTTAAAGCTAATTCGACATTTTCTAATATCGTTTGATGCGGAATTAAATTATAAGATTGAAATATAAAACCAATACGATGGTTACGATAACTATCCCAATCGCGATCCTTAAATTTTTTGGTCGAAACACCATCGATAATTAAATCACCACTACTATAGTGATCTAATCCACCAATAATATTTAATAAGGTTGTTTTACCACAACCAGAAGGCCCTAAAATAGAAACAAATTCTTTACTTCTAAAAGAAATCGTTACACCTTTTAATGCCTTAACAACATTATTTCCGACATGATAATCTTTTGTTATATTACGTAACTCTAGCATAAATAATCCTCTATATATCTATTTTTTCAACAATAGTTAATAAATGTGTTAAATCATCAGCAGAAAGTTTATCGGCAATTGAATTAAATTTTTTCTCTAATTTAGAAGAAATAATATCAG
>CASEST010000061.1 GCA_949290725.1 uncultured bacterium | reverse complement strand
AAATATATTAAAAATATAAATGTTGATCTAATTTATGGCTTTAAAAATCAAAATCTTGAAATGCTTAATGATGATTTAAATTGCATTTTAAATTTAAATGTGCCGCATATTTCTATATATTCCCTAATCGTTGATTCTCCTTCGATATTTTCAATTAAAGGTTATCCTGAACAAGATGAAGAGGAATCTCGTAAATTTTATGATTATATCTTAAATAAATTACGCGCCAATAAATATGAGCGCTATGAAATTTCAAATTTTGCTAAAAATAGAAAATATTCTAAACATAATTTAAATTATTGGAGAAATAATTATTATTTAGCTTTAGGAGTTTCGGCTAGCGGTTTTATAAATGATTGCCGCTATAAAGTATCAGATTCTTTAATAGATTATTTAAATGGAAAAAGATTTATTGATAAAGAAAAGCCTTCTTTGATAAGCAAGGAAGAAGATTTTTTATTAACAAACTTGCGACTTGAAAAAGGGTTTAATCTAAGGAAATATAAAAAAATTTTTAAGCTAAATTTTTTAGTTAAATATAACAATTTAATCAAAGAATTAGTTAAAAATAATTTAGCAATTATAAAGAATGGGTATTTTCTATTAACAGATGATGGCTTAATAATATTAGACAATATTTTAGTTAAATTTTTTAAAGAAATTTAGCACTTATCTATTGACAGTGCTAAACGATGCTATTAATATAGTATTAGCGTTTTTTAAAGCGCTACATGATCTGATATGGAATTTAATAGAAAGCAAAAAATATTAAAACTTATTATTGAAGATTTTATTAAATATGCGGAACCTGTTGGTTCAAATTATTTAATAAAAAAATATAAACTTCCATATTCAAGTGCAACTGTTAGAAATGAAATGGCAGAACTTGAAAAGGATGGTTTGCTTGAAAAAACTCATACTTCAAGCGGACGCATTCCATCAACAAAAGGCTATCAATATTACATTGAAAACCTAAGAGTAAAAAAAGTTGATGAAAATTTTAAAAATGAATTAAAAAGCATTTTTACTAATTCAAAATCTGTCGAAGAAGTTATAAAAGAAAGTTGCGAAATATTATCTTCAATGACTAATTTGACTAGTGTGGTTTTAGGGCCTAGTTCAAACGATGAATCTTTATTGAGTATTCAACTTATTCCATTAAGTAACAAAAGTTGTTCAGCGATATTTGTTACTGATAAAGGGTATGTAGAAAATAAAACTTTTATTTTGAGCAATAACACCTCAATTGATGATGTTAAAAAATGCATGGAGATGTTAGATAAAAGGTTAAAAGGAACTAAGATTAGTCAATTAGTTGAAAAATTGGAATCTTTGAAACCAATTTTATCGGATTATATTGAAGATTATAATTACCTTTTCTCTTCATTGGTTAAAACCTTTTATGAGTTCGCAAAAGAAAGAAGTACATTTTTCGGAAGAGAAAATTTATTAGCACAACCTGAATTTAAAGATGATGCTGAGGGATTAAAAAAGGTTTTTGATTTATTCTCTAATCCTGATTTGCTTAATGAATATCTTAAAACTTCAAACGGCAATGTAATATTGGATGGAAGCGATGTCGATGAAGAATTTGAAGATATGACAATTATTTCAAAAAATATCGATGCTAACGGCTCTAATTTAGGAAGAATCGCTATTATCGGTCCAAAGAGAATGGATTATTCCAATGTTATAAGTGCATTAGAATATACAATAAATCAACTCATTAATCACTTTAATTCTAATGATGGTAACGATGATGATGGAGGAGATGATGACAATGGCGGAAGAGCTTAATAAAGAAAAAGAAGAATTAAATGATTCAGATGTTGGCGAATGTGAATGTGATTGCAAATGCCAAGACGGGGATCATGCATTTGACGAAAAAGAAAATAAACATTGTTGCTGTAGTGAGAATCATTGCGAAAGTAGTGAAACTAAAATAGAAAACAATGAAGAACCAATATCAATGAAGGCTTCATATAAGAAGAAGCTGGCTAAAAAAGATGATGAAATTTCTAAATTAAAGAATGATATTGAACATTGGAAAAATGAATACTATCGTTCATATGCTGACATGGCAAATCTTAGAAAAGATTTAGAGAAAGATCATAGCGAAACGGTAAAATATCGTATTGAAGGATTTGTTTCAGATTTATTAATGGTTCTAGATTCATTCGAACACGCATTAAAATATGAACCTAAATGTGAAGAAACAAAAAATTTCTTAACCGGATTCCAATTTGTTCACTCTTCATTATTAAGAATATTAGAAAATGAAGGTGTTCAAGTGATTGAACCTAAATTAGATGAAAAATTTGACGAAAAAACAATGCAAGCTGTTGACAAAGTTGAATCGGATGGTGAGGAGAACTTAGTCAAAGAAGTGATTGTTAAAGGATATAAACTTTATGACCACTTAATTAGACCTTCAATGGTCAAAGTAAGTGCTCATAAAATTGAAGAAAAAGTTGATGAAAATCATGCTGAGGATCAAAAAGATAAAGAGTAATTTGGAGGATTAAATTTATGGCAAAAGAAATTATCTTAGGTATTGACTTAGGTACAACAAATTCAGTTGTATCATATTTACAAAGTGATGGAACTGTAAAAGTTATTCCAAACCCAGAAGGAACAATGACTACCCCATCAGTTGTTGGTTTTAAACCAAATGGTGAAGAAGTTATAGGAAATGCAGCTAAAAGACAAGCTATTACAAATCCTGATACTGTTTCATCTATCAAAAGAAAGATGGGAACTGATGAGAAGGTTCATATCAATTGTTTAAACAAGGATTTTACTCCTCAAGAAATTTCAGCTAAAGTTCTTTCTTATATGAAATCTTATGCTGAAAAAAACATTGGTAGCGAAGTAAAGAAAGCTGTTATTACCGTACCTGCATATTTTAATGATGCACAAAGACAAGCAACAAAAGATGCCGGAACAATCGCTGGATTGGATGTTGTTAGAATTATTAACGAACCTACAGCTGCTGCTTTAGCATACGGATTAGGTAAAGATAAGAGTGAAAAGATTTGTGTTTTCGATTTAGGCGGCGGAACTTTGGATGTTTCCATTCTTGATATTGGAGATGGAACTTTCGAAGTCGTTTCTACTGCAGGAGATAATAAATTAGGTGGCGATGACTGGGATAATGTTATTGCTGAATGGATTCAAGCACAAATTAAGATTGAATATAATATTGACATCAATGATAAGATGGCTTTACAAAGATATAAAGATGCTGCTGAAAAGGCTAAAATCGAATTGTCTTCAAATATGGAAACAACCATTTCATTGCCATTTATTGGTATGGGAGCTAATGGACCAATTTCTTTTGAGACAACATTAACTAGAGCTAAATTCCAAGAGTTAACAAGACATTTACTCGATAGATGCCAAAAACCTTTAGAAGATGCTATTCGTGATAGTAAATTAACTTACAATGATATTAACGAGGTTTTATTAATCGGCGGATCAATTAGAATGCCAGCTGTTCAAGAATTAGTAGAAAGAATTACTGGCAAAAAGCCTAATTTATCAGTTAACCCTGATGAAGCTGTTTCTATCGGCGCTGCTTTCCAAGGAGGTATCTTAAGTGGTGATGTTAAAGATGTCATTCTTCTTGATGTCACACCTTTAACTTTAGGTATTGAAACAATGGGCGGAGTTATGACTCCATTAATTTCAAGAAATACAACTATCCCAACCACAAAATCTCAAATTTTCTCAACTGCCGCTGATAATCAACCAGCTGTTGATATTATGGTTTATCAAGGCGAACGCCCAATGGCTAGAGATAATAAATTGTTAGGACATTTCCAATTAAGCGGAATTAAACCAGCTCCAAGAGGAACCCCACGTATTGAAGTTACATTTAATATCGATGTTAATGGTATTGTTAAAGTTTCTGCTAAAGATTTAGATACACAAAAAGAACAAGAAATCACTATCTCTGGTTCTAACGGTTTAAGTAAAGATGAAATTGAAAGAATGGTTAGAGAAGCTGAAGCTAATAAAGAAGCTGATGAAAAGAGAAAAGAAGAAGTTGAATTAAAGAATAAAGCAGAATCTTATATTAATGAAATTGATAAAGCATTAAGAGAAAAAGGTGATTCATTAGATGCTAAGCAAAAAGAAGAAACTGAAAAGCTAAGAGATGAGTTAAAGACTGCTCTTAATAACAACGACATTAATACTTTAAGAAATAGAATTGGCGACCTTGAGAAAGCTGCTGCATATATGCAACAAGCTCAAGCAAATAATCCAAATCCTAGTGCAACTCAAAGCAATAATAATAATTTTAATAACTCCACAAATACTGAGGAAAATACTAATGATGGCTCATCAACTCAAAAAAATGATGATGTTATCGATGCAGATTTTACAGATAAATAATCTAAGTATTTTATGGGAAGAAGGGGGTTTCTCTTTCTTCCCTTTGTTTTTATGGAGGGAGACATATGGCTGCAAATAAAAGAGATTATTATGAAATTCTAGGTGTTGATAAATCAGCTAGTCAGGATGAAATAAAAAGTGCCTACCGTAAATTAGCAAAAAAATATCATCCAGATAATAAAGAAACTGGCGATGCCGATAAATTCAAAGAAGCTACAGAAGCTTATTCTGTCTTAAGCGACGAAAACAAAAGAAGAACTTATGATCAATTTGGCCATGCTGCTTTTGATCAAGCTAGCGGTGGACAAAATCCATTTGCTGGTTCTGGTTTCGAAGGCTTTAATTTTGGTGGTGGAGACTTTGATGATTTAAATGATATTTTGTCCAGAATGTTTGGTGGCTTCGGTGGAAGGAGTTATTCTCGTTCTAGCAATGGCGCTATAAAGGGTGATGACACTTTAATGCGTGTTAAAATCAATTTTATGGATGCTGTTAATGGCAAAACAATTACTTTGCCTTTAACTTATGATGAAAAATGTGACGCTTGTAAAGGCACTGGAGCAAAAAATGGCACTGAATTTGAAACCTGTCCTCATTGTAATGGCCGAGGAAGAGTTATTAGACAAACTCAAACCTTCTTTGGAACTATGCAAAGCGAAGCAGCTTGTCCGTATTGCGGTGGAAGCGGTAAGCTTGTTAAAACTAAGTGTCCCGAATGTAATGGTAAAGGATATAATCGTGTTAAAAAGGATATTTCTATCAACATTCCTGCAGGTATAGCTAGCGGTCAACAAATTCGTGTTCAAGGCAAAGGCTCTAGAGGAAGAAATGGTGGAGAAAATGGCGATTTATATATAGAAGTCATTGTTAATGAACACCAATATTTCAAAAGAGATGGGAATAATATTCATATCTTCATCCCTTTAGATTTTATTGATGCTTGTTT
>CASEST010000060.1 GCA_949290725.1 uncultured bacterium | reverse complement strand
TTTTCATAAATATATTCTTCCATTCCATCCATTCTACCTGAATGTGTAATAAAAACACATGTTTTATCAATATTAGGAAGATCTTTTATAAACATATTAATTTGAAAATCTACACTTTTTTGATATTTCCCACGAATTATCTTATAAGTTGTTAGATTTCCATTGATTACCATAGCCACTGGATGTAAAGAGAAGACATTTGCTAATAACTTAGTCATCCCACTACATCTGCCGCCTTTATATAAATAATCTAACTCATTAATGCAGAATTTAGCACTCACAAGAGGTACAAGTTCTCTAACTTTATTAGCTATTGTATGGACATCATCACCTTGATCTCTAAATAAACACATCTTTAAGACTATAAGACCAATACCAGTAGATAGACTTTTAGAATCGACAATTTCTATTCTATTAGCATCAAATTCTTTAGCCGCTAAACAAGCATTATTATAAGATGATGATAAAGATGAACCGATTCCGGTATAAATTATGTCATAACCTTCATTAATATATTTTTTAAAATCTTCAATAAATTCAGAAATATTTCTAGCACCAGTTTTAGGAGTGTTTCCGCTCTCTTCAACTTTTCGATAAATCTCATCAGGAAAAAGATTAACTCCATCTAAATAATCTCTCTCTTCCCCAGGAAAACTGACATGAAGCGGAACAATTTTAATATTATGCTTTTTTATTAATTCCTCTCCAAGGTCGCAGGTAGAATCAGACATAACAATTATTTTATTCATATAAATACCCCACTTTTAATATTATAAAAGAAAAAATAAATATTTAAAAACATTTATGATATAATCTTTTAGAAAGGTTAGGTTATGAAAAAAGATAAGAAAAATAATAAAGTATTTACTTTATGGTCTGATTTTAAAAAGTTTATTGCTAAAGGTAATGTAGTAGATATGGCAGTAGGCGTTATTATGGGTTCTAGTTTTGGAGCCATTGTTACTGCCTTAGTTAATATCTTCTTAGCATTGTGTACTTGGCCTATTCCAGGTGGTATTAGTGGATTAATTACAATTTTACCTCCACTTAGTGCGTCACAAATTCCACCAGAAGGCTTCCCAGTAGAGATTTCTGTTGCTGATTGGCCAGAAGTTACTGCTGATCAACTCGCCTTATATACATCAATGTATACTAAACATGGCGGAAGTTATGTTTATAATGGTGTTGCTGTATTAGATTGGGGTGCATTTATTAATGCAGTGGTCTCATTCCTCATTATTGCATTGGTCTTGTTCGTTATTTTAAAAACTTTCAATTATGCTAAAAATAAAGCTGCTAAATTAAAAGAATTAGAGCTCGAAGCATATTATAAAAAGTTCCCAGATCAAAGACCAAAACCTGCTGAAGAAAATGCTCCAGCACCTGCACCAGTTAAGGAAGAAGTCGAATTATTAAAAGACATTAAATCTTTACTTGAAAAATCAGTCGAAACTAACAAAACAGAAACAAAAGAATAAAAAAAGTATCAAGCCGTAAGCTTGATACTTTTTATTATGCATTTACTTGATTTATTTCGTCTATTTTCTTACTTTCTTCTATTTCTTTAATTACTTGATTAAATAATTCTTTCTCTTTTTCTTTAAATAAAGAAAGTTCATTTTTATATTCTTTTAAATATTTAACTGAGAAATCATCAGCAATCTTATATGATTTTTCAATAACTCCGAAATAATAAATGCTAACACGAAGATTTTTTAATAAACGATCCTCTTTAAATAAACGCATCTCTTTTTCATCAAAATTCTTTATATATTCACTAGCATCTTGATATTTTTTCTCTTTTAATAAAATATAAAGCATTTGAATTTTAGCATCGAGTTTAGTTTGTAGATTAACTTTCGAAGTTGTTTCAATTATTTTAGTTAATAATTCTTTGGCCTTATCATATTCATTATTTTCATAATAATTATACAAAGATAAGGAATTTACCTCTGCAGTGAAATCAGTGATTTCGTCAAAAACACGATAATTTTTATCATCTTTATTTAAGAAAATATTACCTTCGATTCTTAATCTTTCATTAAAAGCTTCTGTATTTATCTTTTTAACAAGTAAAGTATAGCGATAACCATCATTTAAAGAATCTAATTTTACTGGAATATAATCATAAAGAATAAATAATCCACCCATCGTGGTAACTAAAACTAAGCCATATTTCAAAACTACTAATGAAGAGGCATCATCTATAAATGTATAAGCAAGAATTAAAGCTAAAAATTCTGCTAAAACTAAAAAGAATGGAAATACAATATAAAATATTGGATTATGTTTATCTTTATTTGGTTTTGGTGAGATTCTTGTTTCTCCAGCTAACCCATCGAAATTCTTAAACCCGAATTTTGTCACCATCTTTTCATTAACAAAAACTTTATAAAAACAAAGTCCGAAAATATTAAAAGAAAGGATATCATAGCCCCCAATTTTTGCTCCAATAGCATGTCCTATCTCAAGTAAAGCTACATTTAAAATAACACCAATTACTAAAGAGATAATAACAAATCCATAGATTGCATTAGAATTATTAAAAACCGCAGTAATATCGTTAGCATTTGTTTGAATAATGAAATATCCAACCAAAATTACAATCGCTAACATTACTAGATAAACAATCGTAGAAATAACATCTTCTTTTTTCATTCAACAATCCTCCTTGATAATTTAAATAATCATCAAACGTGTATTATTTAATTCTAGTGAATTGCTAAATAATTTTATCATAAGTTATCATTTAATTTAACTTAATAATCGCATCCTTAAATATTTTATCATCTATTAAAACCAATATGTTATGTTTAATTGTTTTTTTATCAAAATCTCTCTCATTAAATTCATATAAAATTTCTTGCGCAATACCACTAGCAAAAAATCGAGCAACAAACCTTCTTTTTTCTATATCATTGCTAAACTTTTCTAAATAAATTTGAAGCATTTGAAAAATAAAAGAAAAAGAAACATTTTCCAAAACTGATGAAGCATTAGAAGATAAAACTTTTTTATTAAAAGTTTTTTCATCAAATAAATAAAATAATAGATCATCGATGATTTGAGAAAAATCTCGAGGATTATTTGCTAAAATTTGACGATTTATATAAATATCAAATACTAAATCTAAAATATTTCGATAATGATAATAAAAACTTTGACGAGTTATGTTAACTTTATCAACTAAAAGCGAAACATCGATTTCATCTAAAGGATATTTTTTTGCTAATTTTAAAAATTCATTTTGAATCTTATTTTTTAAATCTAACATATTTTGTTACCTTATGAAAATTATTAGCTATAAAATTAAAAAATATAAAAATTATTATATAAGAGATTATCATGATTAAGATGGCTAAAAGCTCCTCCCAAGTTATATAACGAGGTGCAGCTGAATTAGCGCCATTAATAAATAACCAATTTATTCCATAAATTGACCAAATATATAAAGAAGCGAATAAAACTACCGCTATTATAAAAACAATTCGTCGATAAATATTAAAAGGTTTAGAACTATCAATTAAAGGAATAAAAGAAGCTAAGCTAATAAATAAAGTAGTTATA
Source organism: uncultured bacterium (assembly GCA_949290725.1). GTDB lineage: Bacteria > Bacillota_I > Bacilli_A > RFN20 > CAG-826 > Onthovivens. The sequence continues at coordinate 13,124 of CASEST010000060.1, read as the reverse complement.
TTTAAAACTTGTATATGATTAAATATTTCATCCAATCCTAAGGTAAAAGATAAATATAAAATTGAAACCGCAAATCCAATTATAATTCCATGAGGAACTGCCTTTTTAAAAATGTTATTAATAAACGTTCCTTTTATCTTGTTGCTATTAGGTTCTAAAGCTAAAAGAAATGAAGATATACCGATTGTAATAAGTTCCCAAGCATAAAAATTATTTGTAGCAAAAGGCCATAGAACAGCATTTTTTGTACCAAATTGAGTAACAAAGCCTAAAATTAAGAAAAAAACATTTAGAAAAATAGCAAAAACGGTTTTTGTCAAAAATAGTGAACAAGTTCTTTGTAAATTATTTATAACTCGTCTTCCTTGATAGATAACATTAGGTAATTTGGTGAAATCATTATTTAATAAAATTAAATTAGAAACATCCTTACTAGCTTTACTACCACTTTCTAAGGCAATAGAAACATCAGCAGATTTTAAAGATAAAATATCATTAACTCCATCGCCAATCATTGCAACTGTATGAGAATTATCTCTTAATGTTTTAACAATTAATTCTTTTTGTTCAGGCGTTACTCGACCAAAAACAGTATATTTCAAGGCTGCCTCTTTTATTTCTGCATCACTTAAACCTTCTAAAGAAATAAAGTTTTTTGCATCTGTAATCCCGCTTCCTTCAGCAATTTTATAAACAGTTAATGGGTTATCCCCAGAAATAACTTTTATATTAACCCCATTATTATTGAACCATTTTATAGCTTGTTTAGCTTCCTCTCTAATATGATCTTGGAGATAAATAAGTGCGATTGCTTCAAGATCATCAGGTAATTTATTATTAATAAGTTTTGTTTTAGATAAACCAACAACTATTACTCTAAATCCAGCTTTACTATTTTCTTCTACCTTTTCTTTAATTTCATCTTTATTTATTATATTAAAAAAATCATAAGCTCCAATAACTAAGGTTCCAATATCTTCAATATCGACAGCACTATATTTATAAACACTAGAAAATGGAATATAGGACTTAATCTCAAAGATTTCTTTGCTTTCAAAATATTTTAATAAAGCTCGCGAAGTAGCATTTTCTTCACCTAATTCAAGACAATATGAAGCAATTAAAGCTTCAAAACGATCTTTTCTTATCTTTTTAGAGATTAAGTCGTAATTAAAAACTGACATTGTTCCATCTGTAATGGTACCTGTTTTATCAATACATAAAGTATCTACTCTAGCTAATGTCTCTTGTGAATACATGTCTTTTAACAAGACTTTATCACGAGTTAAATTAATAACTCCGACAGCAAGTGTAGTTGAAGTCAATAAATACATCCCTGATGGAATCATCGAAACTAAGGAACCAGAAAGTTGAAGAATAACTCTATCTTTTAACCAGTCATACAAATATTCAAAAGAAAAATCTTCACTTAATAATGACATTGCTCCAAATTCAATTAATTCGAGAAATCCCAAAGCAATAACAATAATCGCAATGATTTTAAACAACTTGTTAAGTTGAATAAACATTCTGGAACGAACTTCTTTATACTCTTTACTTTTTAATTGTAATTTAGAAATATAATTTTCTTCTCCAACCTTATCAACTCTGGCATAAAACTTTCCATTTGTAACATAGGTTCCTGAGAACAATTTAGAATTTAGAATTTTCTTTGATGGTAATGATTCCCCAGTTAATAATGATTCATCAACCATCCCTTGTCCTTTAATTAATATCGAATCACATGGAATTTTTGTCTCTTTTTGACAAAGAATAATGTCATCCAAAACAAGTTCCTCAGTACTAATAACCTCTTCTTTTCCATTTCGAATAACAGTTATCGTGTCTTTTTCAATCAATGATAACTTATCAACAGCCATCTTAGCACGGATATCTTGTACCAAACCAATCGTAGTGTTCAATATTAAAATTATTAAAAATATGGTTGAAGACCATAGTTTAAAAGCAATCAAAATCGCTCCAATAATAATTAAAAGAATATTAAAAAAAGTAAAAATATTTTTTACAATAATTTTAAAATAGGTTCCACTAATTTTAATCTTTGTTTTATTTAGCAAACCTTGGCTAAATCTGTCATCGATTTGATAAGTGGATAAACCTTCATTAAACTTTGTTTGATAGCGTTTTATTTCAATCTCTTTCTCTTTCATATAATTATTAAAATTATAAAATATATAGAACAATCGAGAAAGAAATATTAATCTTTTCTTTTATTTTGAAAAAAATCTTTTAATAATTTCTTACACTCTTCTTCTTTTATCCCTGTAATTAATTCTATGTTATTATCAAAATAAAAATCTTGGCGAATAAGCAACTCTTTTTCGCTTAATTTATCATCTAAAGTTCCTACTATAACTTTTTTAATTTGAGATTGAAGAATAGCACCTTGACACATTAAACACGGAAAAAGAGTGACCACTAAAAAACAATTATTTAATCGATAATTACCGTATTTTTTACTTGCTTTTTTTAAAGCTAAAATTTCCGCGTGGAAACTTATATCTTGATATTTTTCTCTTTTATTATAAGCTTTAGCAATAACTTCGCCACTTTTTATATCTACTAAAATCGCCCCAACAGGAACTTCATTGTTTTTATAGGCTTTTTTAGCTTCTTTTAAAGCTAAAGACATATAATATTCATAATCAAATTTCATATTGATAAAATAAAAACCACCGCACATTTATTAAACTTTCTTAAGGCTGCTATGTTCCCATCCTGACCTGGTTCGAAAATATAAATCGCGATGGCCTAATTATTATATTATTTTTTAATAGGTTTTAAAATAGTTAATCCACCCATAAATGGTCTTAATACTTCTGGAATAGTAACTGAACCATCTTCGTTTTGATATTGTTCAATTAAAGCAGGGAAGATTCGTGATGTAGCAAGTCCAGAACCGTTCAAGGTATGCATGAAATGCATCTTTCCTTCATTATCTTTATATCTCATCATTCCTCTTCTAGCTTGATAACTTCTAGCATTTGATACTGAAGAAACCTCTTTATAAATTCCAATTGAAGGAATCCAAATTTCAATATCATAAGTTCTAGCCATAGAATGGGAGCAATCGCCAGCTGCTAATTTAGAAATACGATAGTGTAAACCTAATTTTTCAACTAAAGATTTAGCTTTATTTACTAACTCCTCAAAGGCACGGTCTGAATCATTATCAGCAGTATATTCGACCATTTCGACCTTATTAAATTGATAGCCTCTAATCATTCCTCTTTCTTCTACACGGTTTGTTCCTGCTTCTTTACGATAGCATGGTGTATAAGCGAAGAATTTCTTAGGCAAATCATTTTCTGATAAAATTTCATTACGATAATAATTTACTAAAGCTGTTTCATCAGTTGGAAGCATAAATTTAAATTGATCATCGAGAGAAAGTCTAAAAATATCATTTTCGAATTTTGGGAATTGGCCTGCTGTAAATCCACTTTCATAATTTAAAATATGTGGAGGAAGCATAAAAGTAAAATTATCTTTTAAATGTTCTGAGATAAAGAAATTTAATAAAGCCCATTCAAGTTGAGCACCTAACCCGGTATAAAACCATGTTCCGTGACCACTAACTTTAGCTCCTCTCTCGTAATCAATTAAACCTAAAGATTCAGCTAATTCAACATGATTTTTAATTTCAAAATCAAAAGTAGGTTTATCTTTATAATAATAAATTGGTTTATTATTTTCTTTTCCACCACCTAAAAGATCTTCATCTGGTAAATTTGGTAAAGAAACTAAAACATCATTGATTTCTTTCTCTAAAATCGCTAATCTTTCTTCTTTTTCTTTGTTCTCATTAGCTAATGCTTTAACTTGAGCAAAAATCGCATTAACGTCTCCCCCTTCCTTTTTAACGGTAGGAACACTTTTAGAGAGTTTGTTTTGCTCAGCTTTATTTAGTTCTGCTTCACGTTGAATTTTTCTTTTTTCATTAATATTTAGACATAATTTATCAATGTCAGCTTCATAAAGTTTTCTTTTTAAAAGCTCTTTAACCTTATCTTTGTTTTCTAAAATATAATTAATATCAAGCATATTATTCCTCCAATAATTCTTTATATATTTTTATTAATTTTTGACTACAATTTTGAATATTAGCTTCTTTTGAAAATTCATAAGCTTTTAATGTTGTTGGTTCTATTAAACCATTACTAAATTCCTTAATTCCTTCAATTAAAGAATCAAGATTATTATAGAGATAGCAAGTTTCTTTATCAATTGCAATATCGCTAAAAGCAGAGCAATTTAAAGAAAATATTTGCGTTTTTGCTGCCATCGCATCAATCATTTCTTGGTCGTTTCCATATGATGAGGATACATTTAAAAAAGCATTCGCATTATAAATTAATGAAAGATATAATTCTTCATTCAAAGGAGTAATAAACAATAAATTAGAATTTTTATTTTTTAATACATTTCTTAAACGCAAATTAAAATTAGATAAAACTTTAATATGAGTGAGAACTATAAATTTAATTCTTGGAAAGCTTTTGCTAATCTCTGAAATTCTTGAAAAAGCATCATAATCTTCGATATAAATTGAACTAACCATATAATTTATATCATTTTGTAACTGAAGGTAAGAAAAAATAAGATTCTTTAAGATTGGATCTTTGAATTCGAATTTAACTGAAGTAATTGGTATTAAAATAACTTCTATACGTGTTTTTACACCTTGAGATATTAAAAACTCTTTCGCTTTTAAAGAAGGAACAATTACACAATCAATTTTATTTAATATTTCGACATCACTACCTTCTAGGCAATATTCACCTTTTTTATTTTTAAATAAAAGTCGGCCATTAATATCTTCTTCACTAGATAAACAAGAAATAACAGTTTTAACTCCTTTTCTTAAATCAACCGAATAATGCGCAAAATCAGCCACTTTAATAAAATGAGCAATATCATATTGAGTTGATAGAATTGAAGTAGCATAACTTTCATTATTGATTTCTAGTGAATTTTTTAATGATTTTCTTATTCTACTACATTCAAAGTTATCTAATTTTTTATTTGGATTAAAATAAATTAAAGGAAACATTATTTACTTTTCACTTTCTTCAATATTTTCATCTTCATGAGGCAAAATTGTGACAGATGTTACTTTTTCATCTTCGTTTTTAAAATTCATTAAAATAACACCTTGGCTATTACGGCCACAAACCCTGATATCTTTAAGTGGAGAACGGATAATAGTTCCATTAGTTGACATAGCTAAATAATCTTCATCACCATTCACTACTTTCATAGCACATAATTTTCCAGTTTTTCCAGTTATCTTAATAGTTTTAACTCCTTTTGAATTTCTATTAGTTTGACGATAATCTCCAATTTCAGATAATTTTCCTAATCCTTTTTCGGAAATTACAAAAACGTATTTGCCTTCATTAGATGTAGCTAAAGAAATTAAAATTGATCCATTACTTAACTTCATACCGCTAACACCTGTAGCTGTCCTACCCATTGATCGAACAGCACTTTCATCAAACATACATAATTGTCCATTATCGCTAGCTAGTAAAACTTTAGATTTTCCATCTGTAACTTTAACATCCAATAAATTATCATCTTCTTTAAAGTTAATCGCATATTTTCCATTCGCATTTATGCGAACAAATTCTTCTAATTTTGTACGTTTTACAATACCTTTTTTCGTTGCGAAAAACAGATACTTATTTTCATAATCATTGGTAGTAATAATTGAAACTACTTCTTCTTTTTCATCGAGATTTAATAAATTTTTAATATGAACTCCTTTAGAAATGCGACTTCCTTCAGGGAATTCATATCCTCTTTTACGATAAATTCTTCCAAAATTAGTAAATAATAAAACATCAGTGTGCGTCTTAGCATAGATTACTTTATTAACTTCATCATCATTATAAGTACTCATGCCTTTGACCCCGACTCCACCTCTTTTTTGGGTTCTAAATTCGCTAATTTGCATTCTTTTGATATAACCTAGATTAGTTAAGGTTAAAACAATATCCTCTTCTGGAATTAAATCTTCATCTTCGATTGATAAAATTTGATTAGAAATTAAAGTTTTTCTTTCATCACCATATTTCTTTTTAACTTCACTCAATTCATTTATAACGACGTCAACCATATGTTCGCGTGACTCTAAAATATAGTGATATTTAGATATATTTTCCTCTAATTGTGCTTTTTCATTAAGTAATTTATTAGCTTCCAAATGAGTTAATCTTCCTAATTGAAGTGTAAAAATAGCTTGTGCTTGTGCTTCAGAAAAATGAAAACGAGAATTAATAGCACGATTTATGAAATCAGCGTTATTTTCACTTTCTTTAACCATTTGTACTATTTCATCAATATTGTCACGACAAATTAAAAGTCCTTCTACAATATGTTTTCTTTTCTCATCTCTTTCAAGTAAAAAATTAGTTCTTCGTTGAACCACTTCAACTTGGAAATCTAAATAATTCTCTAATAATTCTTTTAAACTTAATATTTTTGGAACACCATTAACAATCGCTAAATTGATAATTCCATAAGAAACTTCTAATTGGGTATTCTTGAATAATTGATTTAAAACAACAGATGGAACCGCATCCTTTTTACATTCAATTTCAATATGAACACCGATTTTTGAAAAATCTTTTATCGAAGTAATGCCATCTATTTTCTTATCACGATATAGTTCACCAACTTTTTGTACAATGCTAGCTTTATTAACTTGATATGGTATTTCACTAATAATTATTTTATTTTTACCATTTTTTTCTTCAACAATTTCGGTTTTTGCTCTTAATTTAAAAGTACCTCTTCCAGTTTCATAAGCTTCTTTGATACCGCTTAATCCATATATAATTCCACCGGTAGGAAAATCTGGGCCTTTTATAATTTTCATTAATTCTTCAACAGATATATCTGGATTTTTAGAATAAATAACTATTCCATCGATTACTTCATTTAAATTATGTGGAGGCATTTTTGTAGCCATACCTACAGCGATACCATCACTTCCATTAACTAATAAATTTGGAAAATGAGAAGGTAAAACACTTGGTTCGTCTAAACTACCATCATAATTAGGTACAAAATCAACTGTTTTTAAATTAATGTCTTTAACCATCTCTAAGGCTAGTTTTTCTAACCTTGCCTCAGTATAACGGTAAGCTGCTGGTTCATCTCCATCCATATTACCAAAATTTCCATGGCCATCAACAAGAGTATAACGCATCGAGAAATCTTGAGCCATACGAACTAAAGCCATATAAATTGAAGAGTCACCATGAGGATGATATTTACCCATAACATCACCGACAACTTTTGCACATTTAACAAACGGTTTATCAGGAGTATAACCGCTATCATCCATTGTAAAAATAATTCTACGTGTAACTGGTTTTAAACCATCTCTTACATCTGGTAACGCACGAGAGACAATAACACTCATTGCGTAATCTAAGAAAGAAGATTTTACTTCATCAACAATTTCTGCGTCTTTTAAAGAAGGTATAATACCACTTTCAAGTTCATTTTTAATATCTTCTGCCATAATCTTCTCCTTTCATTAAATATCGAGGTTTTTAACAAATTTTGCATTTTCAGCAATAAATTCTGTTCTAGGTAAAACATCTTCACCCATTAAATCATTAAAAATTTGATCAGCTGTTGCTGCATCATCAACTGTAACACGCAACATTTTTCTTACTTTTGGATCCATGGTTGTTTCTTCTAGTTGCTCTGGGTCCATTTCACCTAAACCTTTATAACGTTGGTAAGGATAACCAGGTTTAAGTTCTAATTTATTTCTAATGACTTCTAATTGTTCATCGCTATATGCATAATAAGCCTTTCCTTTATATTCAACTTTATAAAGGGGAGGTTGAGCAATATAAACATAGCCATGTTCAATTAATGGACGCATAAAGCGGTTAAAGAACGTTAAAAGCAATATTCGAATATGCGAACCATCAACATCCGCATCAGTCATAATAACAATTTTATGATATCTAATCTTTTCAACATCAAAATTATCACCAAATCCACCGCCAATAGCAGTAATCATATTACCTACTTCAGCATTTTCCATTATTCGGTGTTCTTGAGCTTTTTGAACATTTAAAATTTTACCTCTTAAAGGCAAAATAGCTTGGATTCGTGGATCACGACCTTGTTTAGCACTACCTCCAGCAGAATTACCTTCAACAATAAATAATTCACATTCTTCAGGATTGTTTGAAGAGCAATCAGCTAACTTTCCAGGAAGTGTGGCTAATTCAAGTCCGGTTTTCTTTTTTAATGTATTTGCGTATGAAGCAATTTTTAAGCGTCTTTCATAGCTTTCATATATTTTTTTAGAAATTACTAAAGCATTATTTCGATTTTCATTTAAATAACGTTCTAAAGCACTACCTAAAACATTAGAAACAATCTTTTTAACTTCAGCATTTCCTAATTTACCTTTAGTTTGACCTTCATATTGAGGATTAGGATGCTTAACAGAAATAATCGCTGTTAATCCTTTTCTACAATCTTCCGCAATAAATTTCTCTTTATCAGTCTTTTTTAAAACATTATTCAAACGAGCATAATTGTTAAAAACACGTGTTATCGCTAAATTAAAACCATCCAAATGAGTTCCACCATTTTGTGTAGAAACATTATTACAGAAAGAATAAACATTAGAATTATCTTCATATGAATATTGCATAGCAATTTCAACTAAAATCAATTCTTTATTGTCACCATCTTCAAATTCTTGTGCGCCCTCACAATAAAAAATATCATTAACTAACGGATTGCTTGTTTTATTTAAAAATTGAACGTATTGTTTAATTCCGCCATCAAATCTAAAAGAATCAATTTTATTTGGTTCCACTCTTCTATCAATCAATTCGATTGTGATTCCTTTATTTAAAAAAGCCATCTGTCTTAAACGGTTTTTTATAGTTTCATAATTATATTCTGTAGTTTCTCTAAAAATCTCAGGATCAGGTTTAAAAGTTACCTCTGTGCCGTGCTTATCCGAATCGCCTACTCTTTTTAAATGCTCAACAATATGGCCGCCGTTTTCAAAGCGAATATAAAATTCACCACCATCTCTAAAAACTTTAACTTCCAACCACAAAGATAAGGCATTAACTACCGATGCACCAACACCATGTAATCCTCCTGAAACCTTATATCCAGCATTATCACCAAACTTACCACCAGCATGAAGAACTGTATAAACAGTTTCTACCCCTGATAAACCAGTCTTTTTAACAATATCAACAGGTATTCCTCTACCATTGTCAATAACAGTTATAGTGTTGTCTGGATTAATATAAACTTTTATCGTATCACAATAACCCGCTAAAGCTTCATCAATTCCGTTATCTACTATTTCCCAAACAAGATGATGTAAGCCGATTGAGGAAGTTGTTCCAATATACATTCCAGGTCTCTTTCTAACTGCATCTAAGCCATCTAGAACGGTTAAATCATCACTGTTATAATTGGCGCTACCTTTTTCTAAAGACCTTTCATCTTCTACAGTAATGATATTTGAATTAATTTTACTGCTTAATTTTTCTTCAGAAGATGAAAAACCTTCATTTTCAGAAACTATTAAATTTTCAGAGTCACCATTTTCAGTGTCTTGATTTTCTGGTTTTTCTATTAATTCTTTTTCTTCAATCATGCTTTAACCTCCATAATTATATTTTTGTTTTCTATTAAATAATTTCTAACTTTTACATCATTTAATTTTTCTGTTGCAGTTATAAAAACTTGCGGGAAATCATCTAACATTTTTAAAAAATTTAATCTTTTTTTATTATCTAGTTCACTTAAAACATCATCCAAAATGATAATCGGCTTATCTTTATATTCTTTTATTAAGAAATAAGGGGTTAGTTTTAAAGCAAGCACTGCTAACCTATTTTCACCTTGTGACCCATATAGACCTAAATCTTTCCCATTTAGCAATAGCGAAAAATCTTCTAAATGAATTCCAATACTACTTCTTTTATTCCTTAAATCTATATCAATCGCATGTTTATAGATATCTTTCGCTTTTTTTACATAGGCGACATTATCGTCTAAATCAATAAAAGTTTTATAAACTAAATTAATTTGAACGGATTTCTCAGTAATCTTTTCATATATTTGATTAATTATTTGATTAATCTGTTGTATATATTTTTTTCTATACATAAATATTCGATAAGATGATGAAATTATTTGATCTGTATAAATATCTAATAAATTCAAATCAACATTTTCACTTTTTAATAAATTATTTCTTTCTTTTAAAAGATTGTTATATCCGCTTAATAATGAAAGATATTCTTTAAATTGACTTGATATCGAAAGATTTAAGAAACTTCTCCTATTCTTAGGGGAATCTTTTAATAAATTTACGTCCTTAGGTATAAAATAAATAGCTTTAAAGTAACTATTTAACTCACTTAATTTTTTAATCGTTCTATTATCAATTAAAATCTTTTTTCCATTCATCGAAAGTAAAACATCAATAAATTTACAATTTTCACCAATTTTAATTTTTGCGTTTATTGATGCGTAATCTTTCCCAATCATAATTAACTCTAAATCGTTATTTGAACGAAAACTTTTTGTGTAAGTTAGGTAATATATAGCTTCAGCTAAATTTGTTTTACCAGCTCCATTAAAACCATAGAAGCAATTTATATTGCTATCAAATTTAACTTCTACCTCTTCGTAATTTCTAAAATTTATTAATTTAATACTTTCAATTATCATTTGATGATTTCAAAGAACAATTGGTTATCTATAGTTATAAAAAAAGAAGGATATAATTTTTTACCTCTTGAATCGCATGGTTCATCATTAATTTTGACTTGATGTTCTTTTAAAAAAAACTTAGCCATCGCTCCATTATCGATTAAATCAACAAATTTTAAAAATTGTCCAAGTGTGATATATTCACTTTTAATTGTAATTTTTTTAACTTCTTTTTTATCCATATTTAACTCCTTTATTATTATATAATAAAGGAGATTAAAAATCTATTTCTATTGATAAATTTTAAGCAAAATAAAACTCGGAAATTTCTGTATATTTTCCGAGTTAATAAAATATTATTTCCACGTGAAAATTTCACGTGGAAATTTAAAATGTTCTTACAGGTGTAACTAATTGGATTACTTTATCGTCGTTTTTACTTGTTATTGTGAATGGTTTCATTTCTCCTAAGAAGGATAAGATGACTTCTTCAGATTTTAAAACTCTTATAGCTTGTGAAACGTATTCAACATTAAATGAGATTTCCAAGCGTTCGCCCTGATATTTGTAAATTTGTAATAATTCTATTGCATCTCCGATTTGAGGTGAACGTGAAGAAACAGTGACTTCTTCTTCATTCATTGTTAATTTAACTATATTTTCACGATCGATTGATAATAAAACGACTCGGTCTAAAGCTTTTAAAAAATCTTGTGTATTAACTTCTAAACGATAATAGTAATTATGAGGAATGATATTTCTAGTATTTGGATAACTTCCTAACACAATTGTCATTATAATCACGCAATTATTCAATTTAAACAAAACTTTATTTTCGTTTATATAAAGTTCTATTTCTGTTTCATCAGTTAACGATTTAACTACTTCATTAATAGTTTTTGCAGGTACATTAACGTTAAAAGTTTGTCCATTTTCGCTATTATTGATTATACGGCGAGCTAGTCTAGCTCCATCAGTCGCAGTAAATATTATCTCGTTTCCATCAGATTCAATATTGACACATTTTAAAACATCTCTATTTTCTTTAATAGATGAAGCAAATGAGGTTTGAGAAATAGCTAATACAAAATCGTTTCGATTTAAAATTAAATGAGTACCGTTTTCATCAAAATCAATATCACGATATTCCTCAACTCTAGTAACATTTAAATTGAAATTTGATTTTAAATTTTGAATTTTCGCTAATGAATTATCTTCAACTATGAAATTAACTTCGTCACCATCAATACGGCGAATGATCTCAGTAATCATATGAGCATTAATCAAGATGCCGCCAATTTGAATATCACGAATCAAAGTTTTATCATCTTTATATCTAGGGATAATTGATTTAATAGTGATTTCTCCATTTGACCCCGTGATTTCTAAACGATCATCAAATATTTCTAATTTCAACATATTTAAAATAGCATCTGTATTTTTAGATTGGATAATCTTTGATGAGTTTAGTAGTGCTTTTAAAAATTCATCTTTATTAATTGTAAATTTCATATTGTTTAACCTCTGTTATATTTTATAACAACTAATAGAGTTATTATAATTTAATTAATATTAATTTTCTTTAATTTTATATTAATAATAAGCTATGTGGGAAGTGTGCAAAATGTGGATAACAATAACAGTAGCTTAAAATTAATTAAAAAATGTCAATTATTATTCAAATTTTGCTTTTATTTGTGTAATAACATCCGATAAAACTTTATCAGATGTTAACAAATTTTCCACTTTTGAAACTGAATGCATGATAGTTGAATGATCTCTATTAAAAATTCTTCCAATTTCAGTATACGGAGCGTCTAGAACATCTCTAATTAAATAAATAGCAATTTGCCTTGCTAAGGCCACTTGAGCCTTTCTATTTTCTCCCTTTATCTGTTCTGAAGAAAGAGAATAATAATCAGCAACACAATTGATAATTCTAGAAGAATCAACTTTCTTAATCCTGTCAATCGAAACATCTTTTACATCTAAAGCTTCTAAAACAAATGGAAGATCGATAGTAGAAGTCATATCGTTGATAGTAGAATAAAAAGTTAATCTAGTCAAAACGCCTTCCAACTCTCTAATTGAATTAGAATAATGAGAAGCAATAAAGTTTATAGCATCATCAGTGAAAGAATCATTACTAAGATTAGAATATTCTATTTTTTTCAATAAAATTTCTTTACACGTGGAAAAATCAGGTTTCGAAATTGACACTGTTAATCCATTTAAAAATCTTGTAACTAGTCTATTTGGAATTCCATCAAGTTCATTTTGAGGTCTATCAGAAGTTATTACAATTTGCTTATTATTATTTATAAAATAAGTGTAGATATCAAAGAAAAAATCTAAAGTTTTTTCTTTTCCTTTTA
>CASEST010000059.1 GCA_949290725.1 uncultured bacterium | reverse complement strand
TTTCATTAACTAAATAACATTCAAATACTCTATGAGCTATTGTATCGTATGTGAATACTCCTTCAACTTCCAATATATAAGGATAAAAATATTCATAATATAAATAGTTATTATTTTTATCAAAAATATACTTTGCCGTTAAATTTAATTCTCTATCACTTAAAATAATTTTATTTTCATAAGTTAATGAAAATGTATCAAAACTATCAATTTTTTCATAAGAATGAACTAATTCATTAACTTCTGCTCTATCTATTATTTTTCCTTTATTTTCTCCACAACTAGTTAATAAAAGTGGAAAAATAAATAGATTAAGTAAACCTATCTTATATAATTTATTCATATTATTTTCTTTCTCCTAGTTAAATTATAACTAAAAGATAAAAAATAAAGCAAATCACTTTTTAAAATTAACAATTTTTATTAATCTAATTAAGGAGGTTAGATATGGCTAACTTAATTAATGATAAAAAAATTGGAATTATAGGCTTAGGAAATGTTGGAGCTTCAATCGCTTTTATTTTAGCTTCCTCACCTTATTTTAATGAGATAGTTTTAATTGATAATAATATTGAAAAAGCTAAAGGAGAAGCTTTAGATATTTCTCATGGTTTATCTTTTAATAAACCAGTTAAAGTTTATCAGGGCGATTATGATGATTTAATCGATTCAAAAATAATTATAATTACTGCTGGAGCAAATCAAAAAGAAGATGAAACTAGGTTAGATTTAGTATTTAAAAATGTAAAGATCTATCAAGAAATTATTAAAGAAATTGCTAAAAGAAATTATGAGGGTATGCTTTTAATCGTTTCTAATCCGGTTGATATTTTAACTTATATAACTTTAAAATTAGGTAATTTTAAAGTTAATAAAGTTATTGGAAGCGGAACTTTACTTGATACTTCTCGTTTAAAATATAATTTAGGAGAACATTTAAATGTTGATCCGCGTTTTATTGATGCTTTTATAGTTGGAGAACATGGGGATAGCGAGATAGTTTTATGGTCTAGGGCAAATGTAAGTGGAATTCCATTGGCTAAGTTTTGTGAATTAAGGGGATATTATAATCATGATTATCAAACCAATAAAATCGCTAAAATAGTTAAAGATAGCGCCTATCAGATTATAAAAAAGAAAAAAGCGACTTATTATGGAATCGCTTTATCTACTAAAAGAATCGTTGAAGCTATAATTAATGATGAAAAAGCGATTTTACCAATATCTTCTTTATTAAATGGAGAATATGGAATAAATGATTTAGCGTTATCTATTCCTACGATAATTGGAAAAGAAGGAATAATCGAACATCTTATTTTAGATATTGATGATAAAGAAAAAGAAGGATTAATTGATTCAGCAAATAAATTAAAAGAGATTATTAATCAATTAAATATTTAATAAGTAATAATAAATAATGTTAGTTATAGTTAACTTTATTGTTGTCTATAACTAACAATTCATTTACAATATCTCGTGTTAGATTTACCTAACACGAGATATTTTTATTATGAAGCTTATAAAAGAAAAAGAAATAGTTAATTTAATGATCGATATTTATTATAAAAAAGAACTGAAAAAAGATAAAAATAAGAAGATAGAAAAAGAAGATTTAAAAAATTATGTTAAATATCGTTTATCTTTATGTCCATTTAAAGAAAATAAACCGTTTTGTTCGAATTGTAAGATTCATTGTTATGATAAGTTTCATCGCGAACTAATTAAAAAAGTTATGCGTTATAGTGGAAAAAGAATTATCTTTATCCATCCACTTATTGCAATAAAACATATAAAAGAGACATTTAAAAGGAAAATGAAAGGAGATAAATAGATGTATAAATCAAAAATATTACGTATTATCTTTATAATCTTAGGTTTTATCTTTTTAGGTATCGGAGTAGTTGGAATTATTTTACCGATTATTCCAACTACACCATTTCTTTTATTAACCTCTTTTTGCTTTGTTAAAGGTTCAAAAAGATTTAATGATTGGTTTCTTTCTTCGAAAATCTATCGAAAGTATTTAGAAAACTTCTCTAAAAATAAAGTGATGACGATTTATGGAGAATTAATTCTTTTATCATTTGTTTCTTTAATGATTATTATGAGTATGTTTTTGGTAAATAACTTAATTGTTTCAATCATCTTAATGATTTTGATTATTTTAAAATATACCTATTTTATCTTTAAAATCAAAACAGTTGATCGTCAAACTTATTTAAAATTACGTAATAAAAATAATATTTTTAATAAAAAAAGTAAGAAAGAAAGTGTTATTCAAAAGTAAATAGGAATAATAATTTTATGATTAATAGACGTTTATTAAATTTATTAAAGAAAAATAAAAT
>CASEST010000058.1 GCA_949290725.1 uncultured bacterium | reverse complement strand
ACTCGCAATAATCACAAGCACTGCTAACGCCTTTTTTAAAAGGTGAAATCTTAAAATCAGAATTGTTAATTTTTCTAATTACTTCCTTAACGATTTCAATCCCTTTCTCAACGAAATTTTCTTCAAATAATTCATAATCTTCAAAACCAGTTGGTTCGAGTTTTTTTAAATAATATTCTTTAGAAATATGATTATCATGCATTCCTTCAAGATAATCGACTGAAATTCGTTGAATAAAACTATCGATTTTATAACCTTCATTTGAATCTTTAATTAACCAAGCATATAAAGGAAGCTGAAGTTTAAATCCATTTTTAAATTCCTTTTTATCTTTATTAGTTATACTATCATTACTTCCGGTTTTATAATCGATAATTTTAATTTTTGAAATACTTTCTCCTGAAGGATTTTTTTCATTAATATAATACATTAAATCGATTTGGCCTTTAATTCGATAAGTTTTATCATCTATTATCAAATCTTTTTCGTAGCTTTCTTCTTTTAATGGTGGATAGATATAATAAATCTTTTTTTCATCATGAAGCTCTTTTAAATAATTAATCGCCTCTTTAAAATAGATTTTATTAGCATTTTCTAATAAAAATAATTCGCGAGAATCAAATTTAGGAACAATTAAATGATTATTTTCATCTCTTTCTTCATTTTGAATCTTTTTTAAAGTTCCTAAATAAACCTTATCAAAATCAAAATCTTTATCATCGAGTTTTTCTAAAATCTTATGGTAGAAACTTCCAATTTTATTATAAATATTTGAAGTAAATTCACCGATTAATAAATAATTAGATAAATAATATTTAAAAGGACATTCTTCAAAGCTTTTAAATTTAGTGACTGAATAAGAATTATTTTCCTTTAATTTAAAGCTTTTAAAAGAATGATCATATGATTTATAATCCTTATTCTTTTTAGCTAACTTCTCATCATTATTAATCGCTAAAAGAAGATTTAAAGCTTTTAAAGGATATAATCCATCTAAATTAAAAGCTGTTTCTTCTTCTTTTAAATTATATTCTTTAATAAATTCAGAAGGATAAATTTTATCATCTTGATGAAGTTTAATACGCGAAAAAGATATTGCATTAGAATAAACTAAAAAGTTTGAATATAATCTTTTATTTAATAAAGTCTTTTTATAGGAAGTATTAACTTTTAAACGATTCAATTCTTCATCTAATAAGCAGTTATCGTTTTTATAAGTTTTAAAAAAGATATCATGTTTAAAATCACTAACAAATAAATAAATATCTTTTTTAAAGATAGGTTGATTAATAATATTTATTCCATCAATATTATTATCATCTTCAATAATTGAAGATGATAATAATTCACTTAAGATAGTAAATGATTTATTAAATTCTAGATTTATTAAATTATAATCTTTAATTAAAGAGATAAATGTTAAAACATATTCATTAGTTAAATCTTCTTTTTTAATTAAAGATAAATCTATTTTTTGATTAATAAAAAATAATTTTAAATATTGGTAAACTTCTTTAATCGATAAAAGACTACGTTTATCTCGATAATTAGTTTTTATTTGATATAAATCTTCAAAATAATGAATAAAGAAAGGAGAAATATCTTTAATATATAAATAGATTTTACTAGGTAAAACATTCTCTTTATTAATTAAACGATTAATCGATGAAAAAATATAATGATATTCTAAATTATGGTCTCTAAATAAATAATATTTTGATTTATTTAATTTAATCACTTCTTCTTTGATTAAATAATTTAAATCTTTAAATTCTAATTCCTTAGTTATTTTAATATTATTTCTTTTTAAAAGATTATGAATCTCTATATCTTCATTTTCTTCAAATAAGTAGATTGTTTTTGATAAATATAATTCTTTATAAAAAGAATTTTTAACGATTATCCCATTATTAATTAATTCTTTTTTTAATAAAGAATATTGATTATTTTCATCATTTTCATCGATAAATTGTAAGATTTTAGCGAATTTTTTCGCATTTAAATATTCTAAATCCAGATTATATTTTTTATCTAAATTAATTAAATAAGCGATTAATTCTTGATTGATTTTAAATTCCAATTGTTCAACTAGTTCATTAAGTGAAACATATTTAATATCTAAAGTTGGATGATCATTTTTTATTTTTAAAAAAATATCTTCATAAGAAGATTCTCCAATAACAATTACGCTTTTATTAATAAATAAAGATAAATCCATTTTAAATAGTATAAAACAAATGAGTTAAAATTACTCTTTAATTTCAGATCATTAAATTAATTATTTAAATAAGTTGTCACTAATCTTTAAAAGATAATTCCTTGATTATTCGTTATTAAACTTTTAATCATAATCTCTTCTTTTTCTATAAAAGAAACAACTAAATTATCTTTTTTTAATCTTATTTGATTAAAAAAAGATTCATCTAAATTAAAATCTAAAGCTTTAAAAGTAGAAATAAATTTATTCTTAGAAGAATTCAAATTTAATCCATATATACTTATATTTTCATCTTTGATAGTTATACTAGTTACATATCTATTATGTAAAGATAAATCTGGAAATGGTCCAACTTCATATAAGACATATTCTGTTGGCAAAACTATTTGATAAAAACTATCGATAAAATAATTACCATATTCTTTTTTATAATAAAAAGTAGATGAACCAAAATACCCACTAGGTTGAAAAGAATAATAAGCTGAAAAAGAAAAGTTTTCTACATTATCTAATAACCAAAGTTCTTCTTTATAATCAATAGGTTTAATTAAAGTTGCTATATTATTACAACTAGTTAAAGAAAGTAATAACGAACTAAAAAAAGTAAATAATTTTAAAATTAGATGATTTTTCATATTCTTATCTAATAAAATTATAATTCTCAATTTTACTTTATCAATTTAAAAAATAAGCAATAAATAATAATTTAATTATAAGAATAAAATGCGTGATGAATTTTATTGATATAACCAATAGTTGATTCATCTAAACTATTAGCTAATTCATCGATTCTTTTTAATGTTTGATCATTTTTATTATAGCCATAAATATAGCGTTCGAAATTATTAAATTTAAAATTATAGAAATGAATATTTAAATTAAAAGCATCATCTTTTAAAGCTAAATCATCTCTATTCATTTGAACTTCATTATTATAAAGTTCACCAAAATAAATATCATTAAAACTACCAAAATAATTTATTAATAAAATATTATTAAAAGATCCATCAAACATCTTTCCATATAAATTAAAAATCTCTTTTAATATTGGTCGAGTAATAATGTCTTCTTCTGATAAATTAGATCCAAAAAGTGGAACATTAGGATTTTCATAATAGTAATTAATATAGTCTTCATAATAAACATTAAATAAATCATTTATTTTTCTTACATCATCTTCTAAAAGAAAAAGTCCTTGTATCGCTTCTTCTAAAGAAATTACTTATCCATCAATATAAACATTTACTAGATTATTAAAAGAAGCGGAAGTAATAAAAGTTATATTATTAAAAAATTTGATTTCTTTAAATGGAGCAGTTTCTTCATGTGTATTGTCTATATCAGTTCTATAACTAATATCATAAACAACTACTCGATTATTATTCTCATCATTCATTGATTTATAAAAACCATATAAATGATTTATTCCATAGTCTATAAAATTTACATAACCAATTGTGTCTTTTTGATAAAAGTTTTCATCTTTTGCGCCAATAAGATTCTCAATATCAACATAATTTATTCCAAAAAATCTATGATTTATATTACTTTGACAAGGGGAAGTAAAGATTCCAACTAAAAATATAGCGATCGCTTTAAAAAGTTTATTCATCTTTATATCCCCTCCCCTACCCATTTAGAAAGGTTAAATAATCCTCATATGATAAATTTAATATGCTATCAATTAACCTTATAAAATTTGAAATCAAAGAAATTATCGATAAAACTACTCTAAAAATAGTCTATCTAATATTATTTATTCAGTTGTTTCACATAATATTTATATTTTTATAATAGGTAATAAAGTTAATAAAACAAGTTAAAATGATTTACATATTTTATTTCATGTACTTTTAAGATATAAAAATTAACTTCAAAAAGAATTATAAAAGTATTAATTGAATTATATAAAAAAAAGACTTGAGATTAATCTCAAGTCTTTTATGAATAAATGAATAATATTGGAACAAATTAACGTTTTGAGAATTGTGGAGCACGTCTTGCTTTCTTTAATCCGTACTTCTTTCTTTCTTTACTTCTTGGATTACGAGTTAACATACCATGAACTTTTAAAGTTGCTCTATCTTCACCTGCTTCAAGTAAAGCACGTGCAATACCAAGTCTTAAAGCTCCAGTTTGTCCAGAGAAGCCACCGCCAAGAACAAATGCCTTGACATCATATTTAGCTTCAACACCAAGTAAAGTGAGAGGTTGTTTTAAATCTAAAACTAAGGTTGCGTGTGGGAAGTATTCATTAACGTCTTTATCGTTAACAATAATCTTTCCATTTCCTTCAGTTAAATATACCTTAGCAATGGAAGATTTTCTTCTTCCGGTACCATAATATGCTTTTTTCTTAGCCATTAGTTATTACCTCCTAAATTTGTGAAAGTTAAGACTTCTGGTTTTTGAGCTTCATGTTTATGGTTAGCATCTTTATAAACAAATAATTTTTTAAACATTTGTCTACCGAGTCTACCTTTTGGAAGCATTCCCCAGACAACTCTTTCAAACATCTCTACTGGGTATTCTTTTAACATAACTCCAAGAGTTCTCGTTCTTAAACCACCATTGTAGCCACTAACGTTGTAATATTTTTTGTTAGTTAACTTTTTAGAGCTACTGAGTTTAACCTTATCGCAATTGATAACGATAATATAATCGCCACAATCTTGATTTGGTGTCCAAGATGGTTTTTCTTTGCCCATTAAATAAGTAGCAATTTGTGTTGCTAAACGACCTAAAGGTTGGTTTGTAGCATCAACAACATACCACTTACGAGTGATTTCTTCTTTTTTTAAACTTGTTGTTTCCTTATTCATTCTCACTATCCTCCTAAAATAAAATCTTACCGGGACTTTAATTTTTTCGAATTAGTGTCGGTAAATATTATATTAATTTGATTATATAAAGTCAAAATAAAAAGACGATTTTTCAATTAAAAATCGTCAATTTTTATTTTAAAAACCTAACTTTTATTAATTAAAGGTAAAAGCCCATTTGTGATTCATATATTTGCCCTGCAGCAACTACCCCAATCACAATTAAAACAATCCAAAGAATAAAAAGAATGACAGACAAAATAACTGAAACAAGGGTACCAATTCCAGCAGCTCTAGAACTATTTGGTTTTTCTTTCTTCCAAACTAACCAAAGAATAAATCCAACGATTGGAAAGAAAAATCCTAATACACCCCAACCGGCAGAGCCACTATCATCGTTGCTCTTAACTTTTGTTTCATTTTCAACGACTCTTGGAGTAGGATCAACTACAGGTTTTTCAGTTTCTTCACCGCTTAATTGAGTTCCGCAAAATGGACAAAATCTAGTATCATCAGCAACTTCTTTACCACATTTTTTACAAAACATATTTACCTCCTTAATTTAAGAAATCTTTTTTCTTAAAACAACAGTTTTATTTTTACTACAAAGTAATAAAATTCCACCGATTAAACTACAGAAAATTAAAGTTAAAACTGCATAAACCGTTAATTCATCTTTAGTTTCGACTTTATCAACTTCTAAAAAAGTTAAAATTCCTATAATTGGTGCAATAATTGTAAATAATCCAAAGATTGAACCTAAAATAATAAATACCTTTGCAGCAATGACAATTCCAGATGAATTATCAAAGACTTCTTTTGTTAGTTCAACTTCTTTAACTATATTTTCGTCAACGCACTTTCCGCAAACTGGACAAAACTTAGCGTCATCATCTATTAAACTTCCACAAAATCTACAATACATAGCTTTATTTTAATTCTATATCATAAAAAGAATTTTGAAAATAAAATTTATATTGTCAATTAATATTTTTAATTCCCCATATAAACATCAAAAATTTTAATTATAAATCTAAACTCTCTTAAAAATAGAATTTTTTCAAACTACTATAAAACTACTAATTATTGCCCATAAATCTACTAATAAAATATTTAAAAATGTGTTTGCCAATAATATGGTATATTAATAAATATAAAGGAGGAAGAGTATGGCTCATAAATTCTTTAAATTACCAAGACTAATCCAAATTCTTATCCTCATTATTCCAGTTGTAGGATGGATTGCTGAGCTTATCATTCGTTGGAGCGCAGTTTTTGAAAACTTTAGAATTAGAAACTTAATCGCTGCTTTAGTTTTCACTTTCCTCGGTTGGGCTTGGGTTTTATGTGTTCTTGATATTATTTGGATATTATTATTCAAACATCTTCTTTGGACAAAAGCATAATAAATTGGTGAGTTTCATCTCACCTTTTTATTAGATAAAACTAACGTAATAAATTTAAAAGATAAATCTATATACATTGGCAAGGTTTTAATTTATAATTTTAGAATATGAAAAAAGTATTAAGAGTTTTAGGCGTATTAGGCCTTAGCGTATTATTAACAGCATGCCAACAAGTTGAGCCAGATGAACCTGATCAACCAACAGGCCCTACTCATCCATTTGAATCAACTAGAATCGAACATCAATATAAAGGTACAACCGCATTTAATGGTTCATATTACGATTCAAGAATCTATGCATTCCGTAATCAAGAATCTTTTGAAGGAGGCGATATCTTCCGTATTTGGAATGTTCATAATATGGACGAAACTAGCGGAGTTGACCTTCTAGAAATGTTTGATGATCAATATTTTGAGAATCATATCTTATTCTGTGGATTAAGAGATTTAGCTCCTACTTGTGAATTATATCTTATTGGATTAGATCAAGAATGGACAATTGATCCTGAAGAACCTGATCGTCCATTCTATAAAATGAAAATTGATGAAGTTTATCCTGAGGATCCAGGAACAATTCCTTATGATAAAAAATTAATGACATTCTTCTTTATCGATTATGAAATACCATCTAATAGTGACTACGAAACAGAATGGAGCAAATATTCCACTTACCAAGTAGTTTACTGGTATTGGTCAGTCTATTTAGATGAATATCAGATTCCTAATTAATAAACGCTATTAAAAAACATCGATCAAATCGATGTTTTTTTATTATTCTTCAATCTTTTCTTTTAAATATTTGATAAGTTCTTCTTTCCATTCATCATTTTTTAAAGCAAAATTGATAACTGCTTTAATATAACCTAGTTTGTCCCCGCAATCATACCTAGTCGCTTTAAAATTATAAAAGTAAGCTCCTTCTTCTTTAATCATCGTATGAATAGCATCAGTAAGTTGAATTTCTCCACCAACTCCTCTTGGTGTCTTTTCAATATTTTCAAAAATTTTAGCATTAAAAACCCATTTACCTAAAGAAGCAAATAGTGAAGTTGCTTCTTCTTTTTTAGGTTTTTCTTTAATTCCTTTTAAAGAATAAAGATTTTCATCAATCTTTTCTAAAATATCCATACAACCATATTTAGATATCTCTTCTTCGCTAACCTTTTTACCACCAACAATTGTCTTTCCACCAACTTCTTTAAAAGCATCGACGATTTCTTTTACCGGAGAAACTTCATTAAAATCAGTGATATCATCGCCACAACAAACAACAAAATTATTATCTTTAATAATATCTTTAGCTTGTAAAACAGCATGACCTAATCCGAGCATCTCTTTTTGCAGGGCATAATAAAAATTAGCTTTTTTAGGAATAGAATCAATGATATTTGCATATTCCATCTTATTTTTAGACATTAATTCATCATAAAACTTTTTATCTTCACTATAATATTTTTTAATATCATCCTTATCTTCACTAACAATAAAGACAATATTTTTAATTCCAGCGGCTAAACATTCATCAACAATATAATCTATAGTAGGACGGTCAATTATATTTAACATCTCTTTTGAAACACCTTTAGTGATTGGCAAAAATCTAGTTCCCCTTCCAGCTGCAGGAATTACCGCCCATTCAACTTTTATATTTTTATTATCCATAAAAAAACTCCTATATCTATTGTATGATATAGGAGTAAATTTATCTAATTAAAATTGGTAAATCTTATTCAAGTTCGAAAACACCAGTATAAAGTTGATAATAATATCCATGTAATGCAATCAATTGATCATGGGTACCTCTTTCAATAATTTTACCATGTTCAAGAACCATAATTGCTTCCGCATCTTGAATAGTAGATAAACGATGAGCGATTAAAAAGACTGTTCTACCTTTCATTAAATTTTGCATACCACGAAGAACAATTTGTTCGGTTCTAGTATCAATTGAGGAAGTAGCTTCATCTAAGATCATAACTGGGCAACCACTAACAGCTGCTCTAGCAATTGATAAAAGTTGAGCTTGACCTTGAGATATAGATGAACCGTTTCCTTTAATATAGGTGTTATAACCTTGAGGTAAACGTCTAATAAAAGAATCGGCGTTAGCAAGTTTAGCTGCTTCAATGCATTCTTCATCAGTCGCATCTAATCGACCAAAACGAATATTATCCATAATAGTTCCGCTAAATAAGTTTGTATCTTGCAAAACCATACCTAAAGATCTTCTTAAATCTTTCTTTTTGATTTTATTGATGTTAATTCCATCGTATCTAATCTTTCCATCAGCAATATCATAGAAACGATTAATTAAATTTGTAATAGTCGTCTTACCAGCGCCTGTTGCACCAACGAAAGCAATTTTTTGACCAGGTTTAGCATATAAAGAAACATTATGGAGAACAATTTTATCAGGAACATATCCGAAATCGACATCAAACATTCTAATATCACCTCTTAAAAGAGTATAAGTGATTGTTCCATCGGCAGTATGAGGATGTTTCCAAGCCCCTAAAGTATGTTCTTTTCTTCCACATTCAACAATATTCCCATTTTCATCATATTTACCCATAACAAGAGTAACATAACCATTGTCTGTTTCTTTTTCTTCATCGAGAAGATTATAAACTCTAGTAGTACCAGCAATCGCCATTGCAATTGGGTTTACTTGGTTAGAAACTTCACTAACATTATTAGTAAATTGTCTAACCATTGGGAGGAAAGAAACAATAATTCCAATTCTGATTGTTGAATCAGGGAAATAACCTAAAATGGTTAATTCAGGTACATCATAAATAAATAATAATGTAGCTACAACAGCAATAATAATATAAAGAAGATTACCAATATTTCCCATAATTGGCATTAAAATATTTGCATATTTATTACCATTACAAGAAACTTTTTGCAGTTTAACAACTTGTTTTTCTAATTGGTCATTGCATTCTTCTTCGTGAGTGAATGATTTTATAACTTTCAAACCATTCATCATTTCTTCAACAAATCCTTCAACCTTAGCTACATAATGTTGGCCATCTTTAAAATTCTTAGCACTTCTTCCGCCAACAGTTTTTGTAACAATAATCATTGCGACAACACCTACTAAGACGATCAAAGTTAAATAAATACTAGAAAGAAGCATAATAACAAAAATCGAAATAAAGGTAACAGAGCAAATTAAAATTGTAGTAATTGATTGAGATAAAAGTTGACGAATCGTATCAACATCGTTAGTAAATGTTGACATAATTTCGCCTTTATCATGAGTATCAAAATATCTAATTGGTAAATCTTGCATGTGATCAAACAAACGGCATCTGATTTCATGCATATATTTTTGGGCATATCTTGCTGTTAATTGTGAATAAGTAAATCCACCAGCTAAAGATACCAAATAGGCAGAAACTAAAATGATTAAAAATGTAGTAAATCTATCTTCAATGACAGCGAATGATTTAGCTTCAATTGCTTCAACAATTAAATCTGTAACATTTTGAATCATCAATGGAGCGACAATAGCTCCTAAAGCTGAAACGAAAACACAGATTGTTGCAATACTTAAAGCTACAGGGTGAGCACGAAAATAATCAACTATCGATCTTAAAAGTACGTGTTGCTTTTTCTTATTAATTTTTTCCATAAATTAATGTGCACCTCCTACTCTATTTTGAATATCATATACTTCTTTATAAATATCATTAGTTTTAAGAAGCTCTTCATGTGTGCCAACACCATTAATCTCACCATTATCCATAACAATAATCATATCGGCGTCTTGAACAGAAGAAATTCTTTGAGCAATGATAATTTTTGTAATTCCAGGGAGATAATCCTTAAAGCCTTTTCTAATATAAGCATCAGTTTTAGTATCAACAGCACTTGTTGAATCATCTAAAATTAATACTTTCGGATTTTTTAATAAGGCACGGGCAATACATAATCTTTGTCTTTGTCCACCAGAAACATTAACTCCACCCTGTTCAATCCAACTATCGTATTTCTTTGGGAAAGTCTGAACGAAAGAATCGGCTTGAGCAATTTTTGAAGCTTCAATAATTTGTTCATCGGTCGCATCTTTATTTCCCCATCTTAAGTTATCAGCGATTGTTCCAGAGAAAAGAATGTTCTTTTGCAAAACCATTGCTACGTTATTTCTTAAAGTTTTAACATCATACTCTTTAACATTAACGCCGCCAACTTTAACTTCACCAACGCTAGTATCATAGAATCTAGATAAAAGGTTAACTAAAGTAGATTTAGAGGAGCCAGTTCCACCAATAATTCCTACAGTTTGTCCGCTTTTAATATGTAAATTGATATTAGCTAAAGCATATTTTTCAGCATCTTCGCGATATTTAAATGAAACATTAATAAAATCAATATCTCCATTTTTTACATCAAAAATTGGATTATCACAATTCTTAATTGTTGGAACTTCTGTTAAAACTTCATAAACTCTTTCAATTGCTGGAACAGCCATAATAATCATAAATAAAACCATGGCAACCATCATTAAAGAAGATAAAACTTGAGCAGAATAAGTGATCATTGCTGATAAACTACCGACTGTAAATGAAGCGTTTTCTGCTCCGAATTCAATTCCAGATTCAATACACATAATTGAACCCATAAAAAGAATTAAAGTCATTGATAAATACATGACAGCTTGCATTGATGGATTGATTGCGCTCATCAGTTGTTCGACTTTTTGGAAACCTTTGCCCATAATTCCCGATTCATGTTCAAAGTTTTTCTTTTGTTGCTCTTCTCTAGCATAAGTCTTAACAACCCTCATTCCACGAATATTTTCTTCGGTTAATTCGTTTAAATCGTCGTACTTTTTAAATAATTTAACAAACAATTTAGTGGCTACTGGAATTAAAGAAGCCAAGATAATTACAATAAATGGAATAGTAATTAAGAATATCCAAGAAATTGGAGTTGCAACTACTAAAGCCATAATAAATGAGAAAACAAACATAAAAGGAGCTCTAACAGCGATTCTAATTAAAAGCATAAAAGCATTTTGAATATTCCAAATATCGGTTGTTTGTCTAGTGATTAATGAAGAAGTTGAGAATTTATCAATATTATTAAAAGAATAAGAAGTAATTTTCTTAAATTGATCCACACGGAGATTCTTAGTTAATCCAGTAGCAGCAATCGCACTCATTCTTCCAGCTAAAATACCAAATAAGAGAGAAAAAGCGCCTAAAACTAATAAAATTCCGGCATAAATCAATACCGATTGTAAAGCAGCGTTTTTTAAATCATCAGTAACAGTTACATCAATATAACCTTGTAAAACCTCGATTAATAACGACATGACATAAGGAATAATACACTCTAAAACAGTTTCTAAAAGAACAAAAACTATTGATAGATAAGCATATTTCTTATACTCACGTGTGCTATGAAGCAAATACTTAAATTTTGGAATAAAGCCAAGTTTTTGTTTAATTTTTAACTTCATGTTCTTCCTCCTTTATCTTTGAAACAATTTCCTCTAATAATTTGAAAAGCATATCTAAATCTTTCTTCTTCAATTTTTTTGTCATCAATTCATCAAATTTCTTTACCTTTATTAAATTAAATTCATGAATTTTTAGACCATATTCACTTATTTTAATAATTTTTTTCCTTTGGTCGTTTGTATCGACCACTCTTTCAATATAGCCTCTTTTCTCTAATGAAGTAATAATTTCACTAGCTACAGCTTTAGGAAAATAAAACTCATCCTCAATATCTTTTTGAATCGTATCTAAGCCTTGTTCATAACGCTCATAAATAAAATCAACGATTACACAATCTTGAGTAGAGATTCCATTTTCGTGATCATAAGCATTTAGCTTTTTAGAAATATATCGCGATAAATAATTTAAATAAGAAGAAAGTAACTTTTCCATAATTAGTTCGATATCGAACAATATTATAATGAGACAGATTTTTAAATACAAGAGATTTTTTTATATTTTCAAAATTAAAATTTTATCGATAAATATCGTGTTTTTAAATTTTAGCAATGAAAAAAATATTTGTAAGCGGTTACATTTTAAACATAATAAAAACCATTAAGTAAGACTACTTAATGGTTTAAATTATTTAATAAAGAAAAGGTTAATTAAGCATTTGATAAATCAACATTATGATAAACGTTTTGAACGTCTTCACAATCATCAAGTTGATCTAATAATTCTTTAAATTTAGTGAGTTGTTCACCTTCTAAAACAACTTTGTCATTAGCTAACATTGTTATTTCAGCTGCTTCATAATCTTCAATGCCTAATGTTTTTAAAGCTTCCTTAGCTTTTTCAAAATCAGATGGGGCAACAATAACTTCTACTTCACCCTCGTCATTATCAATTGATCTAACATCAACATCATTTAAAATTAAAGCTTCTTCTAATTCTTCTTCTTTGCCAGAATAATTAAAATCTAATAATCCAACATGTTCAAAATTATAAGCAACGCTTCCTAATTGACCGCCTTTTTTAGTAACAATTGTTCTTACATTAACTAAAGCTCGATTTGAATTATCAGTTAAAGTATCAATTATAAGTAAACTTCCAGCAGGCCCTAAAGCTTCATAACGACCTTCAATATATGAAGTTGCATCGCCGCCTTGAGCTTTTTTAATTGCTCTATCGATAACATCTTTTGGACAAGTTTTTCTATATTTATCAATGGCACTACGTAAAGCAAGATTAGAATTAGGATCAGGAACACCTCTTTTAGCGGCCATATAAATTTCTTTTGAAGCACGCATATATAAAGCACTTTTCTTTTTTGCAGTTGCTGCCATCGAAGCAGCTCTAACTTCGAAATGTCTTCCCATATCTTTCTCCTTATTTACTTTAAAACATTGTAATTTTACTACTTTAATATATCTTTATTCAATATTTAACTCTTTTTAAATATAATCCACGCCCTTCCGCTTGAAAAGAAATTATATCTCTCTCTTCTTTAGTTAAATAATCAATAATCTTCTCTTTACTAATTTTATTTTTATAATAAGCAATAAAAGTTCCGACAATCTTTCTAATTTGATAACGCATAAAACCATTACCAACAAAGATTAATTTATAGCCATTTTTTATTTTTTTTACTTCAATTTGATAAATTTCACGAATAAAATTATCTTCATCCTCTTTTTTAGATGTAAAATTTTTAAAATTATGCTTTCCAATAAATAAAGGAATAATCTCTTCAACTTTTTCCTTATTAAAATCTAAAAGAAATAACTCATAATTTCTTCTAAAAGGATCGTATTCTTTATTATTAATTAAATATTCATAAACCTTGGCTTTAGAAGAAAAGCGGGCATTAAAATTATTTGATATCTTTTTGATAGATTTAAAATAAATATCTTTAGAAATTATCTTATTTAAACGATATAAAAATAAAGATAAATCCAAAATAGGTTTAGAGATAAAAAAATTAGCTACTTGATTTAAAGCATGAACTTTTTTATCAGTTCTTCCGCTAGCATAAATTTTAATTTTTTCATTTAAAAGCAAGCTTAAAGCTTTTTCAATCTCTTCTTCGACACTTCTTTTATCAACTTGTATCGCATAACCATAAAATTCGCTTCCATCATAAGAAAAAATAATTTTATAGTTATATTTTTTACTTTTTAAATCGTTGGAATTTTCCATATATAATTAATAATATCATCAAAACCAGCCAAATTTTGCGATAAAATAGAAAAAGTAATTAAAAAAGCTGCAATTAATAAAATTAAAATAATTGAAAATAAATCTCGATAAGAAAATTTTAATGTTTTATATTTGCTTCTTTTATTATATGGATTATAACCTCTGGCTTCCATTGCAATAGCTAATTCATCGCTCCTAGAAAAACAAGAGACCAATAAAGGAATAATTAAAGTGGTAATCGATCTAATTTTAGCCATTAAAAATCCACGATTATATTCAACACCCCTACTTTTTTGAGCATTCATAATTCTTTGCGATTCATTTAATAAAGTTGGAATAAATCTTAAAGCTAATGAAATAGTTAAAGAGACAATCTGGGTAGGAAATTTAAATAATTTCAAAGGCGCTAAATACCATTCTAAGGCATAGGTAATATCCATTGATTGAGTAGTTGAAGTTAAAATAATAGTTAAAGCTATCATTAAAATTAATCTTAAAATAATATGCCCGACCTGAAGCAAACCATCATAATAAAGAGTATATCCATTCTCAAATTGATGTAATATATATTGCCCATTTGTCGGCAAGAAAAACATAAATATCAATAAGAAAATAAACATCATCCACATCGACTTTAACGATTTAAAAAAAGATGAAAAACTAACTCGACCGATAATCATTATTAAAGCGATAAAAATTGTAGTTAATCCTAAAATAATGAAACGATTTGTGTAATTACCATATGGTAAAAATACGACCACCATTAAAAGAATTAAACTAAAAAGTTTAAAACGAGGGTCAAGACGATGAATAATTGTATTATAAGGGGTATATCTTCCTAAAACATTAGTCATAATTATTTATAACTCTCCTTAATTTTTTCAACTAAAGAAGGTAAATCATTAATATCATCAATATTGAGTGAGAAATGCTTTTCCTTTAATAAATTCTTAAATTTATAAAAAGTTGGAATCTCTAAAGAATAGTCCTCGATATTATCAGAATTAAAAAGTTCACTTGGAGTAGTGATTTTTAATAATTTAGAGTCTTTTAAAATCGCAGCCTTTTTAGCATGATTCATGACTAAATCCATATCATGGGTAACAATAATAATAGTCGTTCCGTTTTGATATATCTTATCTATTAAAGATAAAATTTCCCTCTTTCCATTAGGGTCTAAACCAACAGTAGGCTCATCTAAAATCAAAATTTGAGGCGAAGAAGCAATAATTCCAGCAATCGCAACTCTTCTTTTTTCTCCACCACTTAATTCAAATGGCGAACGAGAATAATAAGATTCATCAATTCCAACTTCATTTAAAGCTTGAATAGCTTTATTTTTAGCCTCTTCTTCTTTCATTCCAAAATTTTTAGGGCCAAACATAACATCTTTTAAAACTGTTTCAGCAAAAAGTTGATATTCTGGGAATTGGAAAACAATTCCAACTTCTTTTCTTAATTTTGAATAATCTTTAAAATCTTTATTTTTTAAGCCCTTTTCTTTTTTTAATTTCTTAATGACATTTTTATCACTACTAACATAATAATCTAAAACTTTTGTAAAACCGCTTGTAGGTTTTAATAATCCATTAATCGTTTGAATTAAAGTTGATTTGCCGCTGCCAGTTTTACCAACTAAAGCGATAAAATCACCTTTTTCAATCTCAAAATTTATGTCGCTTAAGGCGTCATAATGATTTGGGTCTTTTTTGTTATAAATAAATGAAAGATGGGAAAATGAGATTAACGACATATATATTCACTAAGCTCCTCAATTGTACGAATAGAAGATGGAATTTCGATATCATTCTTTTTTAATTCGTTTTTAATTTTTAAAACAAAAGGGATATCTAAATCAATTTTTCTCATCTCTTCTTCGTCTTTAAATACATTTTCAGGAATATCATTTTTATATACTTTTCCATCGTTTAATATGATAACTCTATCAGAAAGATACGCTTCTTCAATATCATGAGTAATAGAAATAACAGTTAATTCTGGATTTTCTTTTTTCATATCTAAAATTAATTTTCTTATTTCTTCCACTCCTTCTGGATCTAACATCGATGTTGCTTCATCAAAAATAATAATTTTTAAATTAAGCGCTAAAATACCAGCGATAGCCACTCTTTGTTTTTGACCGCCAGACAACTCTTCAGGTTCCTTTTTTAAAAATTTATCCATTCCAACCTTTTTAGCAAATTCTAAAACGGTTTTTTTCATTATATCTTGTTTAATATTTCTATTTTCTAATCCAAAAGCTATATCGTCTTCAACAGTTGAACCAATAAATTGATTGTCTGGATTTTGAAATACAATACCGATTTTAGATCTAATATCTTTAATTGACTTATCGTTTAATTCTATTCCTTCAATATAAACCTTCCCTGAAGATGGTTCTAAAATATAGGATAAAAGTTTAGCTAAAGTTGATTTACCACTTCCATTATGCCCAATTAAAGTTACATATTCTCCTTTAAAAATATCAAAAGAAACGCACTTTAAAATCGTGTTATCTTTTTCATAACCAAATATTAAATCTTTTACTTCTATAATCTTTTCTTTATTCATTTTTAAAACAAATCTGATTAATAAGTCTTTTATTAATCAGATTATAATTATTACTTTATTTTTCTTTTAATTCAACTTTAATTAATTTTAATCATTATAAATATCTAAATAATAATTTTTATTTAATTTCTATCTTATCAATTACATATCCTAATAAATAGCTTCAAAACATTATTTTAATAAATTTAATTTCACTATTTTTATTTACATATAGTTATTTTTATATAACCTAAAAAGAATATTTTAATATTAGTTATATTTTCATTTTTTTACATTTAACCTCATTCATTAATAACTTTTTCATTTTAGGAATTAAAAAAGTTCAAACACCTAAAAGATTTAAAAGTAAGCTTTATTATAATTAGTTGTTGCTTTTTTAAACTCATATCTTATAATTGCTCGTACTTCAATAATTCGATTATTTTGATGAAAAATATCCTAAATATTTAAAAAATAAATAAAAATAACTATAAAATCTTATTTAACAATAACTTCTTTATATTTACCTTGATAAGGTTCATATTTTATTCCGGCTAAATCAAAGAGCAATCTTGAGGCTTTAGTTTCGGTAGAATCGTGATACTTATCTTCTAAATAAACAACTTTTGAAATGCCAACTTGAATAATTGCCTTAGCACATTCATTACAAGGAAATAAAGTCACATAAATAGTGCAACCTTTAAGCGTCGTATTATTTTTTGTATTTAAAATTGCATTAAATTCGGCATGACAAACATAAAGATATTTTGAATCTAGATCTTCATTTTTATTCCATGAGAGCTTATTTTCATCTAGCCCTTTAGGCATACCATTATAGCCAATAGAAACTACTTTATGATCATGATCAACAATGCATGCTCCAACATTAGTATTAGGATCTTTGCTTCTTTTTGCGCTTAAAAGAGCAATGCCCATGAAATACTCATCCCATGATAAAATATCAGTCTTCATCTTTTGAATCTCCTTCATTATTAGAATCAGTTTTAATTGTATAAGTTTCATCTTGATTCAATATCGATTCATCATCTAAAATTTCTTCGTTATTCTTTAAATCTTCATAATTAATTTGTTTTAACTTTATCTCACCTGCTAAATTCTCATTAACTCGGTTTTCTATATATTTTTTATCATCTTTAAAAAGAATAAAATTAAGCAATGAGATTAATAATAAAAGACCTAAGACGCTTAAATTTAAAAATGGATAAAAAGATAAACTAAAAGGAGCTTCCAAATTGGAATAATAAGTGGATAAATTAAATAATACAATCGCTCCTAAAAACAAAACAAAACTAAAGATAGAATAAATTAAATTATTTAAACGAGAGTGATTATATTTATAAATTGCTCTAAAACTATAAATTGATGAAATTGCAATAAAGATAAAAGAAATAATTAAAATAAATTGCCCGATATATGCAAGATAAAAGCTTGTTTGATTGCCATTGCTATCAAATCGATCTAATAAAGTATTTAAATACTCATGCACTGAATATTGATAGGTATAAACATCGCTAGAAATAATCATTCGATAAGAGGCGATAATAATCACCCCAACACCTAATAAAGAAGAAACTAAATAAATACTTCTTCTAATGGTTATCAATTTATTTTTAACAACTATTGATTTAAAAATGTAATAACCACCAAAAACTAATAAATATAATATTGAAATGATTATATAAATAACTAAAGTTGGATATAAAGAATTGTAACTTAAATCTAAAGAAACAAAGTTTATAAAACCGAGTAAAATTAATAAAGAAATCAAAACATAAATATATGTATTAGTAAGATATCTTTTATTTTTTAATCCAATAAGCCCTCTTACTAAAATATAAATTGCTGAAACAATCGAGAAAACAATAAAGCCTAATAAAGTTATAAATGATAAAAACGGAGTTAATGCGTGAGTAATTGCATTGCCTAAATATTCGCCACTCGAAGTGAAAGCACCTACAATTCTATTCCGAATCGAAATTAAAATATCATAGCTACCTAATAATTCAAGCTCTGAATCAGAATTAATATAACAAATGAATAAAAAGGAAGAGATTATTCCAAAAATTAAAATCGCAAATGCTAAAAATAATGAAACTGT
>CASEST010000057.1 GCA_949290725.1 uncultured bacterium | reverse complement strand
AAATTTTAGGAGTTGTTTTAGTTTTAGCTATTTTTGGAGCAGTTGCTGGAGTATTATATGAATCTTTTTCTAATTCAGCAAATAATATAGCAGAAAGAATAGAGTCTGAATTTGATGATTTTGATGGCCAAACACCAGAAGAAAATGGTGATGAAACCATTTAATAATAATATTGAGTTATAAGCCTAGCATTGCTAGGCTTTCTTTTTCTTAAAAAAATTAAATATTTATTTTATATTTGTTATAATTATTAAGAATGAAGGGGGCTTTATGGCAAATATTACTGAAATTGAAAATTTAATTAAAGAAAAATTAAGTTGCGAAGAGATTGATAAGGACGCTACTTTAGCTACATATGGCTTAGATTCTTTAGATGTAGTTGAATTTATTTTAGAATTAGAGGATAAGTATAATATCAGTTTTGAAGCTGAAGAAACTAAAGATATTAAAACAATTGGCGACTTATTAAATTTAATTAATAAAAAATTAAATTAAGCCTTGTAAATAATTCGTGTCTTTGATATATTATTAAAGCACGCGAAGTGCTGACTTAGCTCAACGGTAGAGCAATCGGCTGTTAACCGATCGGTTGTAGGTTCGAATCCTATAGTCAGCGCCAAGTGGCCTATTGGAGAAGTGGCTTAACTCACATGCCTTTCACGCATGCATTCATGGGTTCGAATCCCGTATAGGTCACCAACTTTCTAACAACGCGATAATTATCGCGTTTTTTTATTGCTAAAAATTCTTAAAAAAAATAATGATATAAATTTTAATTTTTTCTGGATCATTTTAAATATTGTATTTATATTTAATAATTAACAGTTTAATTGATGTGGATATATTTATTTTTTGATTGAGAAATTAAACAGATGCCCATTTAAGTATAAAGTACTTATTAAAGGACTTTAAAGAAGAGCTCGCATCTTTTGGGTTAAAAGATAATGAATAATACGAATAACTTATCTTATAAAAAGTTTGTTCGCAAGTTTTTCCCATCTTCATTTAAAGAAAGAGTTTTAAATTCTTTAGATACTCTTTTTAGAAATAATTTTGATAAAAGAGTAATTAATGAAACTAGAAGATTAATTAATCAAGTGTTTAACCAAAATCGTTCTAATGCAGTAAATCAAGACTTGGCTGTTAGATATGAGAAAGATATTGAATCAAACAATGATATTTATATTGATTTATCAAACAAAGAAAATGCCATCAATAAATTAAATTCAAATGTAACTTCTGACTATGTAGAAGGTTCTTTAAAATTTAATGTTTAATTTACAAATCAGGAAATAAAGAATTATTTTAACCTACCCGATAAAGTTGTTTTCAAATATAAAAAGAGCAAATTTAATAGCAATATTTTAGAGCATTCTTTATCTACATTAGATATTTATAATGTTTTGATAAATAATTTTAACAATCCATCCTATATTTTTTATAGCAAAAAGAATGATAGCATTACCTTTTTTGATGATTCTATATCGCTTGCTATAGTATATGATTTAGAAGACCCTACAATAAAAACAATATTTAAAAGTTTAAAAAATGAAACACAACTCAAAAATTATTTTGATAAGATTGAAAGTGGACAAATAGATGATAAACAAATTATATATAATAAAAATGGGAAGGAACGTTGGGCGTCAATTGCTACTCTTCCTTCCTATCTTAAAAACATAATAGAAAAAAACAGAAATATTGTCAAGGTTTCTATGGAAGATGGATTAGAAGAATATATAGAAAAAGGTGATAGCCACTTCTTGGTCCAATTCCAAGGTTCTCTATCACCTAAAGAAGAAAATTCTTCTTTTGTTTATAATAAATTAGAACAAAATAAAGAAAAAAACAATAGCGAAGATTTAACACAAGATGAAAGCAATAGTAAAAAATATTCCAAATCTAATGTTTTAGAACTCTCTAAAAGCGAAGTTAAAGATCTTGCAAATAAGAAAGAAGGTGAAGTTATTTCTTATAAATCAGCAACTGATTTTGTTAATTCCTTTGATTCTATTGGTGAAGTTTTAGAAGATAGATTTAATGTTAAACTTAATAGAAGCGATACTGTTATTAATGATTTTTTTAATGATACCAACATTCAAAATAGCGAAGTGGCAGTAGATAACTTATTCAAAAACACACTCGTTGAATATAATGATACTCAAATTTCTTTAGATACTTATTTAAACAATTTAGGTTTTAAGACAAATGATCTAAAAGGTTATTTAAAGGAAGTATTAAAAGATAAAACAAAATTATCTAAATAAAGACAATTTGTTAATAAATTTGTTAATGAGTTAAATATCGCAAACAATAAAATTCAAGAGAATAGAAAGCACT
Source organism: uncultured bacterium (assembly GCA_949290725.1). Taxonomy (GTDB): domain Bacteria; phylum Bacillota_I; class Bacilli_A; order RFN20; family CAG-826; genus Onthovivens. The sequence goes on along the minus strand of CASEST010000057.1, from coordinate 3,597 downwards.
TAAAGAACTAGAAAAGGATTTCTTCTAAAGTCAAAAATCTTGTTGAGTTAATCGATAAGAATAAAAAACCAAGTATTTATGGTGATATCAACAATGATGAAACAAGTGCTCTAAGATTTTTTATTGGAAGATAGTCTCTTGTTGACGGTGGACTAAATGGACAATTAAGAAAATAGCTTATGAGTTAAATACAAAAAAGTTATTTAGATAAGCTTTCTAATTCAGTTTTTAACGAAGAAACAGGATAATTTAAAAGTTATAATAAACCTATTAAACGTTTTAGAAATAAATATAAAAAATTACTTTTAAAAAACATCAACCTTTAATTAACTCTAAATAAAAATCTTATAATTTTTAATGTTGAGAAAATAAGCTACTATATTTAAACCTTTATAAGTGTAACTGGTTTAAATTTCTCAAATCTCATTCTTAAAAGATATTCCATAATTATAAAATCTATTACATGAATGATAATAATTAATATAAATTCATTATTAGTTAATTTTTAGTTAATTTTTAGTAGATAATTAGTATTGTAAATTTTTAGCACTTACTACTTGAAAGTGCTAAAAATAGTATTAAAATATTTATAGCTTAGGAGGATTAATATGGGAATTGAAAGAAAAGAATTTCAAGCTGAATCAAAAGAGTTATTAAATTTAATGATTAATTCGATATATAGTAATAGAGAGATATTTTTAAGGGAATTAATTTCTAATGCTAGTGATGCAATCGATAAAAGAAGATTTCTTGCTTTAAATAGTAATGGTAAGATCCCATTAATTGAAAAACCTGAAATTTGGCTTATTCCTAATAAAGATGAAAGAACTTTGATCATTAAAGATGATGGAATAGGGATGAATTATGATGAATTGGTCAATAATATTGGAACAATCGCTAAGAGTGGCTCAAAAGAATTTGCTCAAAAAATTAAAGAAGCTAAAGAAAGCCATGATGTAGATATTATCGGACAATTTGGTGTTGGTTTTTATAGCGCCTTTATGGTTGCTAAAAAAATTATTATCGAAACAAAGTCTGTTAATGAAGAAAAAGGCTATCGCTTTATAAGCGATGGAAGTGAATCTTATACTATAGAAGATATTGATAAAAATGATGTAGGAACATCGATTACTTTATTTTTAAAAGATGATAATGATGAAGAAAACTACTCTTCTTATTTAGATTATTATACAATTGAATATTTGGTTCAAAAATATTCTAATTATGTTCGTTATCCAATAAAGATGGAAGAGAAACATAAAGAGAATAAAAAGGATCAAGATGGTAAAGACATTGAGAATGAATTTGAGGAAAAAAGTGAAATTAAAACTTTAAATTCAATGATTCCTATTTGGAAAAAGAATAAAAATGATGTTAAAGAGAGTGAATATAATGAATTTTATAAGAATAATTTCCATGATTATAAAGACCCATTACATTATGTTTCAATTAATGTTGAAGGGATGCTTTCTTATAATGCCTTAATTTTTATTCCTTCGCATTTAAGAAACGAGGTTTATAATCGTGAAGATGCTGGATTATCATTATATGCAAAAAATGTCTTTATAATGGATAAATGTAAGGATTTATTACCACATTATCTTTATTTCTTAGAAGGATTAGTTGATAGCAATGATTTAAATTTAAATATCTCGCGTGAAATGCTCCAAGAAAATAAAAATATTATTAAAATTAGAAATAATATTGAAAATAAATTTATTGCTAATTTAAAAGAGCTTAAAGAAAATGATTTTAATAAGTATAAAGAGATTTATCTTTTATATGGACCAGCTTTAAAATATGGCATCTATGAATCTTATGGAAGTAAAAATGAATTATTAAAAGACTTATTAGTTTTTAAATCATTAAAACATAAAGATGATTTTATTGATTTAAAAACATATCTTAAGGAGATGAAAGAAGGACAAAAAGATATTTATTTCGCTAGCGGAAGAAGTGTTGAAGAAATTTCGTTATATCCTGAATTAGAAAGATTTAAAAAAGATGATATCGACGTCTTATTCTTTGATAAAGATGTGGATGAATTTGCAATACAAGCATTAAATAATTATGATAGTCATTCTTTTAAATCAATTTCTGAATTTAATGAAAATGACTTAACTAAAGAAGAAAAAGATAATCTTGAATCGTTAACAATTACTTATAAACGAGAGCTTGATGATATGAAAGAAGCATTAAAAGAGAAGGTTAGCGATGTTAAGTTTTCAACTAAACTTGTTGATTCGCCAGTTTCTTTAATAAATAAAGATGGATTGTCTTTAAATATGGAAAAGATATTATCTTCTTTAAATCCTAATGAAAATTTAAAGATGGAAAAAATCTTAGAAATAAATCCAAATCATCAAATATTTAAGAAAATCAGTGAATTAAAAGATGATGAAAAAATTAAAGAATATTCTAAATTACTTTATAATGAAGCTTTAATTCTTAATGGATTAGAGATTGAAGATAAAGAAGAATTTACCGAATTATTAAATAAATTTTTGCTTAAATAAAAAAATAAAACTGGAGGAATTAAATTAAACCTCCAGTTTTTATTATTCACCTTTAAAATAATTATTTATATTATTATCAAAACAAGTAGATAAATCATATTTAAAGAATGAGAAATTTTTCCATTCACCATTACTTAAACGATGTATTTCATTTTGAATTAATAAAACTTTACTTGCTTCCCCAACCTTATTGAAGGTTAATTCTCTTAATTCTCCTTGATAGTAAAAATGAATAATCGTGGCATCATAGCACATTACAAAAGTATATAATTCTAAATTGTTCATATGAATTTCATAATGTTCGCCATTTTTTGTTCCGATATAAGAGAGACCATCTTTCAAAGATAATCTTACTTTTCCTTTGCCTACTTTAATCGTATTTTCGCGTGGTTTAACATAGCGATTAGATGGTAATATTCCTAAAGTAGCTTCTGTTTCATAATAATAGGAAGGATTATTTTTAATTTCTTGATTAATCAATATTCTTTGATAATCAAACCATTTGCTTTGAGATAAAGGTATTATATCGTTAATAGTGGGCTTATTTAAACTATAGTCATTATTTATATAAGCTTTATTACCACAGTTTTTACAATAGATTAAATTCCCTTTTGTTTCCATTAAATGTTCTTTTCCGCATTTAGGGCAACGATATAATAAAGTTTCTAAGCCTTCAGCAATTCCTTCTTTATTATCTTTATAAATCACATGATTATTTTTTGCCCATTCGTAATCATCGTTATAAAGAATTTTATTTAAATTTTCATCAATTTCATTAGGAGTTAATTTTTCTAAATCAGCTTTATCAAAAACTTTGGTGATTGTAGTTAGTGTATGAGCATATCTTTCTTTTTTTAAATATTTATATTTAGGTTGTATAAGATAAGCTCCACTAGTTTTAGCCATATAAATTGGTAATTTTAAAAATTTTAATAATTTTCCAGTACCTAAGGCGATTGGTTGATTCGCTCCGCTAATTGAAGATAGTCCTTCTGGATAAAAAACGATATTACATTGATATTTTTTAATTAAAGAAATCGTTTCAAAAACGGTATAGGTATCATTATAAAATTGTCTTTTT
>CASEST010000056.1 GCA_949290725.1 uncultured bacterium | reverse complement strand
TTAGTATAAGCTCTTGCTCCTTCATGTTTGGTGATAATCTCTTCCGCCAAACTTCCATCAACAGCCTGATAATTTTTAGCAATAATCTTTTCTTCATCGATTAAAGCTGTCCCATAAAAGCGATATTCTTCTAATAATCTTCTTAAAATCTTATAAGCTTCTAAATAATATTTTGGCGCAACAAAAATATTGAATTTTTGTGAATATAAATAGCCCTCAATAGCATTTGACCAAGACATGTCTTTAATGTCGATTAAGTCACAATAAAGTTCAACATCAATCTTTTTATTAAACTTCATTTCAAGTTCATCACTTAATCTCTTTTTAATAAAAACCAATCTTTGGTCAAAAGATTTACTACCTTTTTTAATTGAAAGTTCTTCCTCTTTTAATAAAGAAATCTTTTTCTCGATATTAGAAATTGTTCGAGCTAAAGATAAAGCTAAAGATGATACATTATCCTTAAAATCTTTTAATGCATCTTTAAAAAGCGTTAAATCATCTTTATCTACTAAACTAATATCATTGGTTAATTTATTTTTTAAAGAAGAAGACTCATCAATAACTTTTTTAGAAGCAACTAAAATTTTAACAATTTCTTCCTCTTTATCATCATCTATAACATCTTGCTCGATTTGATTTAAATCAATCAAAAGATGACTAGCTTCTTTTGAATAAGAATCGATATATTTTAATAAATCGGATTTTGCAGAATCTAAATCGCGATTAACATCGCTTATTTTCTTTTCAATTTCCTTTTTTTGGTTATAAAGATCTTGGGTGATTTTAGCAACGTCATTATTAAATTTATCTTGGATTAAACGTACCTTTCTATTTTCTAACTCACTTAATGATGCTTTATATTCTTCTAATTCGCTTTCAATTTCATCAATTCGAGATTTAGATTTAATCACTTCATTTTTGTAAGCCTCAAGTTTTTGCTCGTTATTATATAATTCGCATCTTTCAATTAAATATTTATTAACGACAAAATCTTTTTTGTGAGTTTTATATTGATCATAAATAGTTTGAATTTCTTCGAGCTTTTCAATTCTTCTTTTTAAATTATCGCTTTCAATTTGTAATTTACGATATTGAATGATGTTATTTTGCAAGTGAGATAAATCTAAATTTTGTTGTGGATCACATACATATTCAGTAATAAAAGTTGTGATATCAGTAATAGGAGTAAAAGATGTCGCCTTTTTTAAAAGGGAGAAATATTTATCTTTGAGTCCTCCTAATTTACGTTTTAAATATTCTTGATAAGCGCGATTTGAATCAAAAAACTTATATTTTCCTTGATAATTCTCACTTAAATATTTTGCTAAAGATTTATATTCTAAAGGAACTTTATCAACGATAAATTCATTTTCTGGAATTTTATCATCGATTAAGAAGAAATGATGTTCTTCACTTCCATCATCAAAAGAATCAAACACGATTCCCAATGTAAAACTTTTATTTTCAATATCATCGATGAATTCTAAAGCAATATAAGAAGTAAAACGTCCATTTCTTAAATATTTAAAGCCGCCTTCACTATCATCTCCTAATTCACCTCTTAAATAACCTTTCAAAGTACGACTAGATTTCTCTAAAGCAGCTTTATTAAAACTTCTTCCAGTTGTGTCACCTAAAAGAACAACTTCAAAAGCATCAATTAAAGTAGATTTACCAGAACCATTTAAACCAGTTAAAAATACAATTGATTTAATATCAATAGTTTCATTCCAAAAGTAATGCCAGTTTATTAATTTTATCTTAGTTAATAGTTTCATCTTTTTCTACCTCACTCTCATTACTTTCTCCAATTAAATTATCTAAAGCATTTGACATTGCAGCAATTTTTTCATTATCAAGAGCGTAAATAATTGAAGGAAGAATATAAAAAGCAACATTTCCTTCCTCATAATTTCCGCTTACTTTTAAAATAATATTGTGATTAGCTAAAAATCTTAAACAGCGAGCAATACTTCTGCCGCTTAACTTTTTATTAATAAAAGTAATTCCATGCTCATACATTGTTTTAATTAAAATTGGCGTTGTGATATAAATACTTTCCCCGGTTAATGAAGATTGATTGCGCTCATTTTCATAAATTAGACGCAAAACAAATAAAATTAAAGAGGTCTCGCGATCAAGTTTGATACGATTTTCATCATTAAAATTAAGTAATGAAACAACACCCAATACCTTATCGATTTCAATGCGCCAATTTGCAAGCGATAAATAATCATTTACTAATTCAAAATTCTTTTCTAAAAAACGATAATCAGGAGAAATTTTGACGATTTTTTCTTTAGTATCAAAAACATCTCGAACAACAAAACCTTTTAATAAAAGGCGATTAATAATTGTTCCAAATTGATTCTTTTCACTATAAGAAAGTTCATTATATTTTTCTTCAAACATTATTTATTTTCCTCCTCGTCTTTTTTAACATAGGTAAAATTAGGAACGATAAAATTATTATTTCTAATTTCTGGAGCATTTATATCTTCGATTTTATAAAACGATGACTCATCTTCGCTTTTAACGGTTGCTAAAATTAAACAAATTAATGCATCAAAATTAGGTAAAGATATGTCTTTTGCATTAATTAATTTATTCGAACCAAAGGATTTTTCCATAAAAGAATAAACTCTTTCATCAGTATATATATTTTTGGTTTCTTCCAAAAAGTTATTCATAATCATCTCATCAGCTTCATCATAATTAACAATTTCCATTGGAATTCCTTCTTCGCGATATTTCTTTAAGATAGGAAGCGTTACTGAATTTGAATCAATGAATCCTTGATGATAAAAGTATAGCGAATCTTGCATTTTAGATAAGATGATCCCAAGATTTTTATTATTGTTATTATTTAGTGCATAATACTTAAAAATATTTTCTAAATGACCTTTAATAGTACGATCGCTGTTATTCAAATAAAGAATTTTTTGAGTTGATGACTTTGTATAAGCATTATTTTCACGATCGATTGATGAAATAAGGACATTTAAAGTCTCATAAGTATCAGTAATGAAATTAATTTTCTCAATAATATCACTTTCAATATCTTTTTTATTATTGTTTCGAGAGCCAATCGATGCTTGAATAATCAATTTTTCACGAATAGTTTTATCTTTTAGCCAACGATCTAAAATCTTAATAATTGGTCTTTTATATTTTGCTACACTATCAAAAGTCTTTAATGGGTGATAATAACGATCACTAATCTTCTTCTTATAAACATCAAAGTAAGAATGTAAAACTTGATTGGTATCAAATAAATCATTTAACTTATTTTGAAAGATGCGGATAGAATGAGTTAAAGTTACTAATTCAACTTTTAATTTTTTAGTATTTTCGTAGCATCTTAAAAGTGTTGGATATAATAATTCATCTATGTCTTCATCTTCCAGTTTTAGTTCGCTATAAGTCGAATGGACTAAAGATAAATATGGAGCTTCTTCATCGCTAACAATGTCGCTAAAACATTTTAATAAAGAAATGGTGTATGGAGGTAAAACTACTACTTCTTCATAACTGTCCAAATCCATTGAAATATCTAACCAACCTGTTTCTTCTAAACGTCGAATAATTAATGAGGCTTTAGCTGAACTAGTTTCAAAAGTATTGCTAGATTTTTCTTCTTCGCTAACCTCTTCATCGTTTATATCAAAACCAACCAAATTCTTTTCACGATCTTTTAAAGCATTTAAAAAATCATTCTTTTTAATAATGGCTTCATCATTTTGAAGAAGCGAGTAAAGAATGAATAAACTATCAATATATATCTCTTTATTTTTACCTGCGAAGATTGAAAAATAATTATTTGGAACAATATTAAACAAATTCATTTTTTTATATCAAACCTTAAAAATTATATCATTAAAAACAACATTAAAAAAGATTAAAGACAGAATAAAAATAAAAATTAATAATAATAAATTATTATTATCAACTAAATAATTACTAAGAAATTACTAACAAAATAATAGCCAAAATCTAATTCTACTGAATATTTACTAAAACTTTGGTTTTTGTAATTTCATATTTTTAAAATCAATTGCTTGTGCGCTTATTAAGTTATAAATATCTTTACAATATAATTAAAAACTAGTAATTTATTATCCCAAAAATAAATTTGCACAAATCACTAACTTATGATAAAATTTTCTAGCATTATAAAAGAAGGAGGAATCCAGACATGTCTAGAGTTTGCCCAATTACCGGAAAACACCCAATTAGTGGTAATAAACGTTCACACTCATTGATAGCAACAAGAAGAAGATGGGATGTCAATCTCCATACATATAAAGTTGAAATCAACGGAAAAATTTGCAAGGTAAGAATGAGTGCTAGAGCTTATAGAAGCCTCAATAAATCATTATCTAAATAATTAAATCTCTTATTAAAAGAGATTTTTTTATACCTAAAATAAAGCAACAATAATTGGTATATAAGAAAGCAATAATGCTAAAAAACTCCCCCATTCTAAAATAGCGAGATAATTATATTTTGGACGATTATATGTTTGAGCATCAATTTTAACCATTTTTGCCCAGTTTTTATAATTTTTATTTACTAAAATTATGGCCATAAAAACAACTCCAATCGCGCCGATGATTATATTAATTATCGGAGTTGAAATAATCATTAAAGTATTGCTAGTTAATAATAAAAGCTCTAAAACAAAAGTTAAGAATGTTGAAAAATAAAAAATTAAAGCAAAAATAATATGTAAACGATAATTTGATAATTTAATAAAAAATAAACAATTGAATGAAACTAAAGCAACAATCATAACTCCAAATAGGAAATATAAAATTGTTCGATCATAATAATTTATTAAAAATAAAATAATTGCAAACCCAAGAAGTAAAGATGAAAAAATAATCATCGCTTCATAAATCCAACTTCTTTTACTATGAATTTTAAATTGATTTAATTCATAAGGGAAATTACCCAAAAAGGAATATTTACCACTACCTGTCTTATTATATGTTAAAGTCATAGCTAAAAAAGAAAAAACAAATAATAATATTCCGACAATAATTAAAATAACTGTGATTTCTCTTATAGGCATTTTATTCTCCAATCAATTTTTTCACTGCTTCTTTTCTATTTTTCGCTTTAAATAAATAAGACCCGGAAACTAAAACTTCTGCGCCCGAGTTAATCGCTTCAAAAGCGGTTTTATCATTAATTCCGCCATCAACTTCAATAATATATTTATAATTATATTTATCTTTTAAAAATTTTAAATAAGCTATTTTTTCACTGACTTCTTTTAAATAACTTTGTCCACCAAATCCAGGTTCAACACTCATTACTAAGACTAAATCAAGGTATTCTAAGAATTCTTTAATACTATCAACCTTTGTATTAGGTTTAATTGAAATTCCTACTTTTATATTATGTTGATGAATTTCATCAATTAAAGATTTTATAGAAGATTCTTCAACTGCTTCATAATGAAAAGTAATAATGTCAGCACCAGCATTAATAAAATCAAGATAATATTTTTTAGGCTCTTCAATCATTAAATGTACATCTTTAATTAAAGGAGTGAAGGCTAAACATTTTAAAACATAACTACCAAAAGAAATATTATTAACAAAATGCCCATCCATTACATCAAAATGCAAATAAGAAACGCCTTCATCAGGTAAAAATCTCAATTCTTCATATAAATTTGAAAAATCAGCCGATAAAATTGAAGCAGCAATATTTATTTTTCGCATATTTTTATTATATTTTATTTTTGTGCCAAATTCCAAATATTCGATGGATCAAAGGAGTAGATTTTTTTAATATCTTTTTATTTTGATAAAGCTCTAAGATATCATTTCTCATATCTTCAGCCTTAAAATAACGCTCATTTAAATCTTTATTAGTAGCATTTTTAATAATTTCATCTACGCTAGTAGGCAAGGAAGGCAATATCGATAATAAAGAAGGAATCTCTAATTTAACATGGTCAAGAGCAACCTTATTGACGTTTGTATCATCAAAAGGAACACTACCGGTTAAAAGTTCAAAAAAAGTTATTCCGGCAGAATAAATATCACTTTGTTCATTCGCTCTTTTGCCCTTTATTAATTCTGGTGCAATATATTGAGCAGTTCCGACTACTTTTTTTGTTTCATTAACGGCTAATAATTGATCTTTAAAAATAGATATCCCAAAATCAGAAACTTTAGCAATTCCATCGCTTCCATAAAAAATATTTTGTGGTTTGATATCGCGATGAATTATTCCTTTTTTATGCATATAAGCTAATGCATCTAAAATTTGAATCATAATTTGACAAGCTTCAGGTAAACTAAAACACTGCCTAAATTCTAAAGCATCTTTAAGCGTTTGGCCTTTTTGAAACTCATTAGCGATAAAAGGAAAATTTTTATATGTACCATAATTATATATTTTTACAATATTAGGATGGTCTAAACTAGCTTGAATTAAAGCTTCATTTTCAAAACGAATTAAGCTTTCATGATTATGAATATTTTCTTGATTAATAATTTTTAACCCAATTGCTCGACGCATTATTATATCAAATGCCTCATAAACGTCGCTCATTCCGCCATGGCCAATAACACTTTTAATTTTGTATCTATCGTCGACAAAATCGCCAACATCAATCAACATTTCTTGCCTCCCAAATGACGCAACTCATATTATCGCTACCGCCATTATAATTTCCTAAATTAATTAAAGAGTGAACTTTGTCTTCAGCATTGTGTTTGCTATTTAAATTAGCTTCAATGTCATTAAATGAAACATTATTATAAACGCCATCACTGCATAGAAAAATAGTTTCTCCGTGATAATCATAAACTTTTAAATCATAGGAACATGTTGGATAAATTCCAATAGCATTAGTTAAATAATGGCGTTTTGGATGAGTTAAAGCCTCTTCCTTACTGATCTTTCCGATATGAACAAGATAATTTACATAACTTTGATCTTCGGTAAGTTGAATCAGTTTTTCATTTTTTAATAAATAACAACGGGAATCACCAACATTTAAAACAATTAGTTTTCTTTTATAAACTATTGCTAAACATAAAGTTGAACCCATCCCTTTATATTCTATATCGTTATCTTGAAGCTCAAAAAGTTCCTTATTTATCTTTTTTACTTCTTTCCCAAGCCAGAATCTAATATCTATAACATTACTGAAATGGTCCTTATTTTTGAAATCTTTTTTTAAAATTTCAACAATCTTATTAGAGGCATATTCGCCTTTTTTATGACCGCCCATCCCATCAGCAACGCACAATAAAACATTACCATAAGAATCTATTAATCCTATGGCTCGATCCTCGTTTGTTTTACGCACCTTCCCAATATCGCATTGAAAAGCAAATACACCTTCTACTTTATTTCTTTTCATTTTTAGCTCTTAATTGCCCACAAGCAGCATCTATATCTGTGCCAAATTCTTTTCTGATGGTAGCTGTAACACCAGATTTTGTTAAAGTATCTAAAAAGTTATGAACACTACTTTCATCACTTCTTTGATAAATTAATTCTTTAATTGGGTTATAAGGAATTAAATTTACATAAGCCAATGTACCTTTAATAAGTTTTGCTAGTTCAATAGCGTCTTCTTTGCGATCATTGATTCCTTTAAGCAAAATATATTCAAAAGTAACTCTACGGCCTGCTTGCTTTTCATAATATCTAACTGCATCCATCAATTCTTCAATATTATATTTCAATGAAATAGGCATTAATTTATTTCGAATTTGATCATTTGGAGCATGTAAAGAGATAGCTAAATTTATTTGTAAGCCTTCATTAGCATACTTTCTAATTCCCTCGGTCAATCCGCATGTTGAAACCGTAATATGTCTTGCCCCAATCGCAAAACCATATGGATGATTTAAAATTCGGACAAAATCTAAAACATTATCATAATTATCAAAAGGCTCACCGGTTCCCATAACTACAACATGAGTGACTTTTTTATTTTCGCCTTCACTTTTTAATAATTCATCTAAAATTAAAATTTCGCCAACCATTTCAGCTGTAGTTAAATCTCTTTTTTTCTTTAAAAAGCCAGAAGCACAAAAAGCGCATCCCATATTGCAGCCGACTTCACTTGAAACACAAGCTACATTTCCATAGTTATAACGCATTAAAACAGTTTCAACCATCTCACCATCTTCTAACTTTAATAAAAGTTTGATAGTTCCATCCTTACTTACCTGTTTTTTAAATATTTCAGGTTTATTTAAATTGAATTCATTATTTAAGACCTCTTTAAACTTTAAAGAAATATCGCTCATTTGATTAAAATCTGAACATCTTTTTTCATAAATCCACTTAAAAAGTTGAGTTGCGCGATATTTCTTTTGGCCATACTCTTCCATTAATAATTTTTCTAATTTATCTAAACGATAGTTATAAATATTTTTCATCTATTTAATCTTCCTAATTAAAGCATAATAAAGCAAAGAATTTTCTTCTTTAAATGGCAAATACATCTTTTCTTTAATAACTTCTGCTTCCTCTTGATGCTTTTTCATAAATTCTTCAATAACCAATTTAGTTTCTTTTAAATTGATGGTAGGCAAAATAAAAAGCAACTCTCCATCAACTTTAAGATAATTAAAGATTTCATTAAGCCCGTTACGAATTGAATTGATTATTTTATCCATCTCATCTACTTGAAAATAGACTCCATATTCAGGATTTTTTCTAAATAATTCAATGTTTGATGATCTTGGAGAATATAAAATAAAATCTTGTTGGTCTTTTAAAATTGCGATTAAAGTAGATTCTTCTCCTTCGTTTAGATGTAGATAGGAAAGATTATAATCTTTTAAACGATCAAAGACTTTAAATACTCTTTCAAAAGAAGGCGCAACATAGTTTAATGAATTATTTTTATCAGCAAATTTATTTAAAAAATCGTAAGCAATAGAATTATATTCACCTAAAAAACAAGTAACATTACCATTTTCAACATTTTTAACTTCTTTCATCGCCTGATAATATCCAACCTGAGTAAGATATAAAGTTTTATTATGGACCTCCTCTTCTTTGCGAACAGAAGTGTCATTCAAATATCTAAACAAACCCTCATCAACCTTTTTAAAATTTTGATTTTCATTAAAAGTTTTCAAATAAGAGATACTGCAATATTGTTCAGGCATAGATGAAATTTCATATAAAATTTTAAAGCCCTCTTTAGAAGTATATTGACGAGTTAATAACTTAATTAGCCAAGCAGGTTTATTAAATCTTAAAACGTAATATTCCAACGTCCCTTTTTTAACATCAAAAAAATCAAAAGTTCTTTTGGTGTTTATAACTTCTTTAATATAATAGATTTCTTCTCGACTCAAAGTGTATTGCTTTTTAATTATCATTTGCAAAAAGTCATTAAACATTTTGTTTTTATCAACTTTTTTAATAAAAGCATTATTTACATAAAGCAATCCTAAAAAAATAAATTCATCGCTATTCTTCTTAAAATTTAAAATATTAGCTAAGTGATTTATTAAAAAATAGTTACGGAAAAATAGCCCTGAGATATGAGCAATTTCAATCTGTTCGTTTCTTGAACAATCCTTCGTTTCTTTTTTTAAAGATGTTTGAAAATCGCATAGCCCAAAGCAAACATTTTTTATTAATTTTGTTGAAATATAATAAGAATCCATAACTAAATTTATTTTATAACTATTTACTTTTTATTTTTAATTTTTTCTTCAAAACCTTCAAACGCATTGCCTAAATAAAGTTCTTCTTCATCAACTTCACCATCTTCACCAATCGAAATATCTTCTTCTTGATAATCAACATTAACCAAATTATCTTCTTTCATAAAACGAGGATAATCGGTGTTAATGTAATGATGGTAATTGTCGCTAGAAAAATAATAAAATACACATTCGAAATTTATTGCTACATCTTTAAAATAATTAACTAGTATTTTAAAAGCCTCATTTTCTAAAACGCTAACCTTTTTTGGCGCAGAAACTTCGATAAGCAAATTCCAGGTGTTTTGTTCAACTCCATCATGAACATATAAGCATTCCGCTCCTAAAAAATTGATTTCATCAGGACTTATCTCATAAATTTGAGCTAACTTAGGAGTAGCATCTTTTGAAATATTTCTTAATAAATAAGGATCAATACCAAAAACTTTAATAGTAATCATTTAATATTCTCCACTAAAACATAAATATAATAATAAATTATATTTATAAAAGCAAAAATTATCAGGTTAATTAAGGATTAAAAAATATAATCTAAATTGATTATTTGATGAATAATTATATAGCAAGGCAGCGATAGCTTCTCTAATTAAGCTATAATTTTTACATTTTATAAAAATTTGATATGAATAATAAGAGCGATACATCTCTTGAAACAAAGATAAATTTATTTCGCAATTAACTAAAAGTTTTTTTAGACTCAATAAAATCTTATTGCATTCTTTTTTTAATAGATTTAAATCTTTTGAGCAAATTCTTAAAGAGAATAAATTTACAAAAGGTGGATAATGATATTTTTTTCTTTGTTCTATTTCATAATTATAAAAAGAATCATAGTCGTTCTTTATTGAATATTCGACAATCTTATTTTTTATCTCCTTTAATTGAATCACAGCTTCTCCATCGATAAATCTTCCGCTTCTTCCAATCGTTTGAACTAATAAAGAAAAAGCATTTTCACTTGTTTTATATGTTGGTAATGTTAAAAATGAATCGGCATTTAATATTCCAACTAAGGATACGTCTTTAAAATCATGCCCTTTAGATACAATTTGTGTTCCAATCAAAATATTTGCTTCTTTATTATTAAATTTTCTTAAAACTTCCTCGATTTGATTCAAAGTTGGTGTTAAATCTGAATTTAAAATTAAATATGGGATATTTTTAAATGTTCTTTTAAATTCTTCCTCAACTTTTTCAATTCCATAACCATTTAATTTTATATTTTCGCTAGCACAAATCGGACATTTATGATGATATTTAATATTGAAATCACAATGATGACAGATTAAAGAATTATTTTCTTTATGATAAGTAAGCGCTAAATTACAATTAGGACATTTAAAAACATAGCCACAATCATTGCAAATCAAGGATGAAGAATAACCGCGTCGATTAATTAATAAGATTACTTGTTCATTTTTTAATAATCTTTCATTTATTTTATCAATTAATAAATCAGAAAAAATTGGCGATTTTTTAAATAAAGTTTCATCTTTAGCATCAACTAAACTGATTGTATTTTCTTTGCTATCGAAATATTTTTTATTAATTGAAAGAAGTTTTATATCATTATTTTTAGCTCTAGCCATTGTTTCAATTGAAGGAGTGGCACTACCTAAAATAACTTTACAATTTTCAATTTTCGCTCGAATAAAGGCGACATCTTTTGCATTATATGTCAAATTAATATCTTGTTTATAACTTTCATCATGCTCTTCGTCGATAATAATATATTTTAAATTCATTAATGGGGCGAAAATAGCGCTTCTAGTACCAATAACAACCTTAACTTTTCCCTGACTAATTTTACGATATTCATCATATCTATTAGCATTAGTTAAAGAAGAATGTAAAACCGCTATTTCCATATCGAAATATGATAAAATTCGCGAAATCATTAAGGTAGTCAATGCTACTTCTGGCACGAGTAATAGACTTGCTTTATCTTCTTTTAAAGCATCTTCTATTAACTTTATATAAATTAGTGTTTTGCCACTTCCAGTCACCCCTTTTATTAAGAATTTATTTTCACGTGAAAATAATATCTCATCTAAAACTTGTTTTTGTTCTTTATTTAATTCTTTCCCTTCATCATAATGAAAAACTTCTTTAGCCTGATAACGATATTTTTCTTTCTTCACTAAAGAAATTACCGATTTATTAATCAAATTATCTAAAGTTGCTGATTTATTAATAGTCGAAGATAAAACTAAACTATTGTTTCTAAAATGATCTAAAATTCTTTGTTCTACCTTATTTTTAGCCTGATAATTTTTATTATTTAATAAATAATAATTTAAATATTTAATTTTTGGTTTATTTAAAAAACTTGATTCGCTTTTTAAAGAAGGGGGTAACATAGTATTTAATACCCCAATCAAAGGATAAAGATAGCGTTCTTTTAACTTATAGGCTAATGATAATAAATTATTATTAATAATTGGGCTTTCATCAATAATTTCATCAATTTCTTTAATTTTAAAAGAGAGCTCTTTTTCTTTTATTCGAATATTATCAACTTCTTCGACCTTTAAAACAAAGCCTATAAGTTTTTGACCATTAAAATTAATTTTTACACGAGAGCCAACGCTTACAAAAAAATTCGAAGAATAAATAAAATTTCGATCTAATTTTAGCAATTTATGTTCGGTTATTATCGATAATAAATAGACCACAAATTAATTATAAAGATAATTTGTCATCAATGATATTTTTAATTTGCAAAGCGCACTCTTCTGGAGTGGTATTAACCACCACATAATCGTAAAGTTTAGCTAATTTCAACTCTTCTTTAGCTTTTTCTAAGCGCTCACGAATCTTCTCTTCAGTTTCTGTTGCTCTTTTACGAATACGATTTTCTAATTCATTAAATGAAGGGGCAGTAATAAAAATAGATAATTCTTTATCTCCACTTAATTTAGAAATAACTTGTTTAGCACCATTTGTTTCGATTTCAACAATCATATTTAAGCCATTATTACGAGCAGAATCGACATAATCTAATAATGTTCCATAATAATTTCCACAATATTGCGTATATTCTAAAAAGCGATTTTCATTGATTCGCTTGATAAATTCATCTTTAGTTATATAAAAATAATCAACGCCTTCTTTTTCACCTTGGCGTGGGCTTCTAGTTGTACATGAAACTGAATAAGCCAAATTTAGTGACTTATCATTCATTAAATAGTTTCTTACGGTACCTTTGCCTACTCCGCTAGGACCGCTTATAATAATCAATAATCCCTTCTTCATATTTTGAATAATAATATTAAAATCAATGAAGAATATCAATAAAAAAAGCGTATAATATGTACATTATGAATAAAATCAATTATTTAAAAAATAAAATTAACCAAATAAATCACTTTTTAAAAGGGGCTTATATAAATAAAATTTTAGAAATTTCTAATTTAGATTATCTTTTTATATTTTCTCGATCAAGCGCCCCTTCCTTGTTAATCTCTTTAAATTCTCCTAATCCATTTTTTTCTTTATTAAATAATAAAATTAAAACTTCTTTATCTTCATTATTCTTACAACATTTAAAAAATAAATTAATGAATAGTTGCTTCATTGAAGCTTCTTTATATAATGATGATTCAATCATCGATTTTAAATTTATTAAAACAACAGATACTTACGATAAAATCGAATATCATCTTTTATTCGAAGTTTTTAAAGGCAATACCAATTTAATCTTATTAAATAAAGACAAAATTGAATTAGCATTTAGGTATCATTCTTTAGAAACTTCCCATCCTTTAATTTTAAATACAACTTATCTTCCACCTAAAAAGATTATTTTAAATAAAGAAATTAATGAGGATGAAGAAAATAAAAAAGAATTTCAATATATTGAAAATTTAGACTCTAAATATCTTAAAGAAAAATATAATAATTTAATTTTACAATTAAAAAGAAAAAGAAAATCTTTATTAAATAAAAAAGAATCTTTAGAAAAAGACTTAGAAAAAGCTAAGCAAAATTTAAAATATAAAGAATATGCTGATTATTATTTGACCATTTTAAATGAAATAAAAAAGGGCCAATCATATTTTGTTTATCAAGATTTTAAAGTCCCATTAAAAGAAAATTATTCGGTTTCTGACAATTTAACCTACCTTTATAAAATTTATAAAAAAGGTAAATCTTCGATTCAAATAGCTACTAAATTTTTAAATGAAACTATTGATGAGATTGATTATTTAGATAACATCTTAAATTTAAAAGATTTATATAATGAAAATGATTATAATGACCTTTTATCTGAATTAAAAAATCGAAATATCATTAAAATAAAAACTAAAAATAAAATTAAAGAAAGTAAAGCTTCAATGCCTTATTTTGTTATGTTTAATGATTTTAAAATCGGTTATGGAAAAAATAATCTTCAAAATAACGAATTAACTTTTAAAATTGCACGAAAAAAGGATTTATATTTACATATTGCTAACAATCATGGTTCGCATGTTGTTATTTTTAAAAATGAGCGAGAGATTGATGATCAAACAATCTCTTTCGCCCTTGAACTAGTTTTATATTTAGCCAAAAAAACTGATGGAACAATTTATTTAGCCGAAATCAAAGATGTTAAAAAGGGCGATAGCTTAGGTATGGCTAATTTATTAAAATACCAAACTTACTTTTATAAAGAACACAAATTTAATATTGAAGAATATCTTAAAAAATCGGAGAGATTTAATTAATCTTTTCCTTCATTAATTAAAAAATCTTCACCTTTAATCACTTCGCTAGTCGCTAGATTATAAAATTTTGATTGTCTTAACCCTTCATATAAAACAATTGCTACTGAATTCGATAAATTTAAACTTCTAGCGCTTATTGCCATTGGAATTCTTATACAATTATCCAAACTTGATCTTAAAATATCGTGCGGAATTCCACTCGATTCTCTACCAAACATAAAAATATATTCTTCGCTAGGATCATCGAGTTTTAAAGAGGAATAAAGCTTTTTTGAATAACGTGTAACATAAAAAATCTTCTTATGCTTATAATCTTTAATAAATTCATCGTAGTTAGGATAAAATTTAATAGAAGCTAAAGAGATATAATCCATTCCAGCTCTTTTCAAAGCTTTATCATCCAAATTAAACGATAAAGGTCCAATAATAACCAATTTAGTTTCAGTAGCGTTGCAAGTTCTGATGATATTTCCAACATTGCTTGGTTTCTCAGGCATATATAAAATAACTTTAAACATGATTTAAATTATACTTTAAATCGATTATTCTAGTATAATATTTTCTATGACAGTTAATATTAAAGAGGTTTTTAAAGATATTACAAAAAAAGAAGTTCGTAGTTCTTCTTATTTGGAAGGTGGGATTAGCAATGATAATTATTTATTTAATGACTCCTATGTTCTAAGAGTTCCTAAACCTAATCCTGAAGATGCGGTTTCTTATTCTCATGAAAAAAATAATTATAAATTAATAGAACCATTAAAAATTAGCGAAAAATTACTCTATTTAGATGAAGAACATGGTTTTAAAATTACTAAGTACATCCATAATACAAGATTTTACGAAGTCATAAATGAAGAGGTGATGAATAGTGTTGCCAAGATGTTAAAAAAATTACATACTTCAAATATTAAAGTCCCATATGGATATAAAATGTTCGCTAGATTAAATAGTTATAAAAGTAAAATCGATGAAAAATATTATTTAAATCCAGTATATGAAGATAAAATTATCAAAGAAGTTCAAAAAATATTCCCTAAAGAAGAATTGACATTTTGTCATAATGATTTAGTTAGAGGAAATTTATTATTTAGATTTAATACCTCTTTTATCATCGATTGGGAAAATGGAGCGATGAATAATCCTTTATTTGATTTAGCTTCATTCATTAGCGAAAATAATTTAACCGGTTCGCAAGAAGAATATTTTTTAAAAAGATATTTTGGATATAAATATTCATCTTTAAAAAGAAAGAGAGTAGATATTTTTGTCGCTTTTGAAGATGTTTTATTCTATTATTGGGCAATTGCTTATTTTATCGATCGTCGTGAACAAATTTATTTAGATATCGCTAAAGAAAAATTAGAAAGAATAAAAAATAATATAAATTAAATAGCAACCAGTTAATGGTTGCTATTTATTTAATTTTTTATAATCATCTATCGATTGGCGAATTATCTTTTTAGCTTCATCACTATCACCTATCGCCTTAATTTCAGTAACTTTATTTTCCAAAGTTTTATAAACCGAGAAAAAATGTACGACTTCCTCTAATAGCTGTTTAGGGAGTTCGTTATAAGAATTAATATCTTTATAAAATGGGTCATTTATTGAAACAGCTAAAACTTTATAATCTTCTTCTCCATTATCAATCATATACAAAATGCCAATTGGTTTAGCCATTGTAAATGAATAAGGGATAATCGCTTCACTTGAAATAATAAGAACATCTAAGGCGTCGCCATCTTGACAAATTGTTAAAGGAATATAGCCATAGTTATCTGGATAGTGAGTCGATGTATATAAAAAACGGTCGAGTTTTAATAATCCAGTTGATTTATCAATTTCATATTTATTTTTGCTTCCTTTAGAAATTTCAATCAATACAGGAAAAACATTTTCATCGAATTTAAAGTTTAAAAATTTTTTATCAATGACATTCATTAATTATTCTCCTTAGCTCTAACAAAATTATCAAAACCGATAACTTCATCTAAGGTTTTAAATTTTGCACAATAAAAATAATCGCCCATATCATCTCTTAAAACTCTTGGAAATGGACCATAGAAACAAACATTATTGCGATATTTTTCTAAGATTTCTTGTTCATTATGAAGATATCTAAATTCGTTTCTTCTAGAAGAAGAGACTGCATAAAATTTTTCATAATCCATCTTTTGACGATTCTCATCATAAGCCATAATATCAGCATATAATTGATAAACATCTATAGAATTAGCGAAATTTATAATATCTGGCGTATAGCCACCAGCAACTCTTAAATTCGCCTCACAAGGAATAATATCTCCTTTTTTACCTAGATAATCATCATCATTATTTAAAATAAAGAATTCAAAATGGAAAAATCTTCGCTTCATGTTAAAAGCTTCAGCTGATCTAATACCAATTTCCTTTAACTTTTCATCGACATGAGGAACACAATAGTACATATCATCTAAAGAATTATTAACAACATCAGCAGTATTTACACCAAAAACATGCGAAGTATAAAAGACGACTTTTCCTTCTGAATTTGTAATACCATCAAAAGAAACTAATCTCCCATCAACATACTCTTCAAAAATATATTCAATCTCAGCTGGAATCGAAATAACATAATTTTCTAACTCAACGTCGTTATCAATCTTCTTAGTCCCTTGAGCACCAACTCCAGTATTTGGTTTAGCAAAAATTGGATATCCGACATCTTTAGCGAAAGCTTTTAACTCATCTATATTTTTGCTAACAATAAATCTTGAAGTCTTAACGCCAGCTTTTTTATAAAACTCTTTTTGATTTGATTTTTTCATCCTAAAGAGTACTTCTTCTTCACTAAAAGAAGTTTTGACATTAAAACAGTCTCTTAATTTAGCATCCTTAGGGAGCCAAAACTCATTATTTGATTCAATAAACTCAATTGGACCATATTTATTTGCAAAATATTCTAAAGCCCTTCTTTCATTATCAAAGTTCTCCATAAAAGGACAGAGATAATATTCTTGTAAAGCGAATTTGCAATTATCTGGTATCTCATTATAAGGAGCATCTCCGACTCCCAAAACATTAAAGCCATGATCTTTTAAGGCCATACAAAACTTCCAGTATGAGTCTGGAAAATGAGGAGATATAAAAACAAAATTTCTCATAAAAATCACCTATGTAGATTTATTTTACTTGATAAGAAAAATTATGTTAATAAAATAATCAAAAATTAATTCAAATCTAATTTTAAATAAAATAATAAGCAATCTCTAAAATATAAAATTAATTATCTTCGAATTCAAAATTATCTAAAAATAAAACCGCTTTATTATCTCTAAAATCAATTAGGCCACTAGTCTTTTTAAGATACTTTCGTATATTATTTTCAACATAAAATAATGAAGAATTATCTAGCAAAGCTATCACAGGATAAGAATTAGGCAAAATTACATAATCGCCACTAATCTTAGCAGTAAAATAAATTTCCTCGACATTACTGCTTTTAAACTCTTTGCCATCATTTGAATGAATATATAATTCTATTTTATTGTTCATCATCTCCTCCAGCTTCAGCTTTTTTCAATACATCATCAATCGTACCGCAATATAAAAAAGCATTTTCTGGTAAATTGTCATATTGTCCACTTAATATCTCTTTAAAAGAATTTATCGTATCCTTCAAAGAGACATATTTTCCCTGATAACCAGAATAGGATTCTGCAACATGGAAAGGTTGTGATAAGAAATTTCTAATTCTTCTTGCACGAGCAACAATTAATTTATCATCTTCACTTAATTCATCAATACCTAAAATAGCGATAATATCTTGTAATTCTTTATATCTTTGCAAAATGGCGATAACTCCACGAGCAACTCGATAATGTTCTTCACCAACAATATTAGGATCTAATATATTCGAAGAACTTTCTAGCGGATCGACAGCAGGATAAATACCTAAAGAAGCAATATTTCTCGATAAAACTGTCCTTGCGTCTAAATGAGAGAAGGTTGTAGCAGGTGCTGGGTCAGTCAAATCATCAGCAGGAACATAAATAGCTTGGATTGAGGTAATGGAACCATTTTTAGTTGAACAAATTCTTTCTTGCAATTGGCCCATTTCTGAAGCAAGTGTTGGTTTATAACCAACTGC
>CASEST010000055.1 GCA_949290725.1 uncultured bacterium | reverse complement strand
TAATCTCTTCTTTTATCTTTTTTAAAGTATCTAAAATTAATTCATTATTATAATTATCATTATTATTCATCGATTAATTCACCAAGTAGATTATAAGTTTGGGCTTCTAAAATTTTAACTTTAACTAGTTTACCAATTAAAGAAGGATCACCTTTAAAATTAACGGTCTTATTATTTTCTAAAATTCCAGTAAGCATATTTTCTCCCTTTTTAGCGAGTGAAGTAACTAATACTTCTTCAATCTTATTTAAGTGAGTTAAGTTATCATCTTTAAAATATACTTCCATCTCTTTAGTTAATCTTTTAAAACGTTCAACTTTAGTTTGATAACTAATTTTATCTTCCATTTCAGCCGCTTTAGTTCCTTCACGTGGTGAATAAATAAAAGTGAAAGCACTAGAATATTTAACTTCATTAACCAACGAAAGGGTATCTAAAAACTCTTCTTCGCTCTCATTAGGGAAACCGACGATGATATCAGTAGATAAAGCAATATTTGGTATTTTAGCTTTTATTTTGTTAACTAAAGTTAAATATTCTTCACGGGTATATCTTCTTCCCATTCTTCTTAAAACTGAATTTGAGCCGCTTTGAATAGGAAGATGAATAAATTTCATGATGTTATCATATTTAGCGATAACATCAATCACTTCATCTTTAAATTCGCTAGGATAGGAAGTTAAAAAACGAACACGAGGAATATTTAATTTAGCTACACTTTCTAATAACATAGCAAAATCAATCTTTTCATTAACAAAATCTTTTCCATAACTATCAACATTTTGTCCAAGTAAAATAACTTCTTTATAACCTTCATTTTTTAATAAAAGACATTCTTTTAAAATTTCTTCTTTTTTTCGACTTCTTTCTTTTCCACGAGTAAAAGGAACGATGCAATAAGTACAGAATTTATCGCAACCAAAAGAGATATTTACATAAGCTGAATATTTATTATTGCGGCTAGTTGGTAAATCTTCAATAACATCTCCTTCTTTAGATAAAACATCAACAATTCGTTTTTCCCCTTTATTTTTAATATATTGATTTAATAATGGGATTAAATCGTCAATATTATGGGTTCCAAAAATAATATCAACATTATCAAAAGTTGAAGTTAGATGATTTAAAGTATCTTTAGTTTCAACCATGCAACCACATAAAATAATAATTTTATCTAGCTTAAGAAGATATTTTCCTTGATGTTCTTTTTTATATTTATTTACTCGACGATTAGCCTCTAACTTATCATGTTTTAAATTACCTAATTCAGCATAAACCTTATTATTAGCATTTTCTCTAACGCTACAAGTATTAATAATAACAATATTAGCTTCTTTAATATCATCTGTTCTTTCCATTTTTAAAGAAGTTAATAAACCAGCAATGCTTTCTTCATCACGAATATTAGCTTGGCAACCATGAGTTTTAATATAAAATTTTAAACCTTCTTCTTGATTAATAAATAATTTATCTTCATTTAAAAGCGAATAATGAGTGATATTACTTTCTTTATTAAAATTTCTTTTTAAAGCTTCTAAGCGATCTGGAGTATTTATATAGATAATCTCTTTCATTTTTAATCTCCTAAAATATAGATTGGGATGATATTTGTAATTTTTAAATCATCTTCTTTAAAATTTAATATAACGGCTGAAAAAACATATGGGGCATCATCTAATAAACGCATCGATGTGCCTCGATGAAGTAATTGACGTTCAATAACACTATCTTTTTCAAAACCTAAGATACCATTTCTTGCTCCGCACATCCCAACATCAGTGATATAGGCAGTAGAATTATCAATAATCATAGCATCGCGAGTTTGTACATGAGTATGCGTTCCAATTAATGCAGATATCTCTTTAGAAAAAGCATAAGCGATAGCCATTTTTTCTCCGCTTGCTTCAGCATGATAATCAACAATATGAATATCTGAATTATCTTCTTTAATCAAATTAGATAAAGATAAATATGGCGAATCAACTTCTTCTTTCATAAAGGCTGTTCCTAAAATAGAAGTAACACGGATCTTAATTCCATTAAGTTCAAAAACTTTTGAACGGTTCGCTTTTTTTATCCATTCTTCTTTTGAATTAAGCGGTGGAATAATATCATCATTATCGATAAACATCATCAGCTCTTCTTTTTTATCAAGATAATGATTGCCTAAAGTGATGCAATCAACATCTAAACCTCTTAAGAAATTATAATGATTTTGATTTATTCCGCGCCCATTAGAAATATTTTCGGCATTAACAATCGTAAAGTCGATATCATATTTATTCCTAATAAAAGAAAGGTTCGTTTTCAGAGCCTTTCTTCCAACTTTTCCAACTATGTCGCCGACAAATAGAATATTCATTATTTAGCTGTTTCAATAGCTCGATATTCCCTAATGACATTAACCTTAATTTGTCCTGGATATTGCATCTCATTTTCAATGCGATCTTTAATATCACGAGCAAGTCTAAAGGCTTGAAGATCATCAATCTTTTCAGGAATAACATTAACTCTAACTTCACGACCACTTTGAATAGCATAGCAATTTGAAACTCCATCAAATGATTTACAAATAGTTTCAAGTTGCTCAATTCTTTTAATATAAGTTTCTAAAGTTTCGCTTCTACTACCTGGACGAGCCGCACTTAAAGTATCAGCAGCGATAACTAAAGATGAAATAACAAATTTAATTGGAACATCGCCATGATGTGCTTCAATCGCATTGATTACGATTTCATTTTCACCACACTTTTTAGCTAAACGAGCACCGATTTCAACATGGCTTCCTTCAACTTCAAAATCGCTTGCTTTACCAATATCATGAAGTAAACCAGCTCTTTTAGCAATTTGTTGATTTAAACCGAGTTCAGCCGCCATAACTCCACATAATTGAGCGGTTTCAATTGAATGTTCGAGTTGGTTTTGACCATATGAGGTACGATATTTTAAACGTCCGACATTATAAATCAATTCTTTGTCCATCTTAGCTAAGCCGAGTTTAAAGATTGCATCTTCACCAGCTTTTCTAATTGATTCATCAACTTCTTTTTGGCATTTTGAAACAACTTCTTCAATTCTTCCTGGTTGAATACGACCATCTTTAATTAAGATTTGCAAGGCCTTAGAAGCGATTTCTCTTCTAATTGGATTAAAACAAGAGACAGTAATTGCTTCAGGAGTATCATCAATTAAAATATCAACTCCAAGCATCGCTTCAAGCGATTTAATGTTTCTACCTTCTCGACCAATAATTCTTCCTTTCATTTCGTCGTTAGGAAGTTGAATAACATTGATTGTTCTTTCAGTAGTAACTTCTTGAGAATG
>CASEST010000054.1 GCA_949290725.1 uncultured bacterium | reverse complement strand
TTCTTTAAAATAGTATTTTAAAGAAATAGATATAAGATATATTAATTAATTAATTAATAACTAAAGGAGAGTAATTTAAAAGATGAAGATAATAGTTATTCTTGGTCCAACCGCTTCAAATAAATCTAAATTAGGAGAATATTTATTAAAGCTTATTCCTTCTTCTTTAATTGTTAATTTTGATGCTTTTCAATTTTATAAAGAGATGGATATAGGAACGGCTAAACCATCTAAAGAAGAATTAAATACTAATCGTTATCTATTTTATGATTATTTAAAGATTGATGATTTAAAAGGAATGGATATTTATCGCTATCAAAAAGAAGGAAGAGAATTAATTAATAAATATTTAAAAGAAGATAATGAAAAAACATTAATCTTTATCGGGGGAAGTGGATTATATATTAAAGCTTTATTATTTAATTATATATTTAAAGAAGATAACTTAAATTTATCTTCTTTAAATAGTGATAATAATAAAGACTATTCTTTCTTATTTAAAGATTTATCTAATAAAGAAATATATGATCGATTAATTAAATATGATAAAGAAGATACTTTAAAAATTAATATTAATAATCGTAAAAGATTAGAAAGAAGTTTATATTTAAATACCTATTTAAATATTTCTAAATCAAAGATGAATAAAGATCAAAAAGATACTTTATTATATTTAAATACTTTATTTATTTATCTTAAACCTAATCGAGAAGAATTATATTTAAAGATAAATCAAAGAGTCGATAAGATGTTTGATTTATCTTTAAAAGATGAAGCTTTAAATTTAATTGATAAATATGGAAAAAATAAAAGAGCTTTACAAGCAATCGGTTATAAAGAATGGTTTAATTATGATAAAGATATTGATAATATTGAAGAAATTAAAGAATTAATAAAGAAGAATACTAGAAATTATGCTAAAAGACAATTAACCTTCTTTAATCATCAATTTAATAGCGTTCATTTAAATATTTTTGATGATGTTAATCAAGCGATTAATAATATCAATCCATTAATAGATAATTTAAAAGATATAGAAATATTAAATAAATAAATAATTCATTAATTAAATATAAATAAAAGACGAGAAATTAATTTATCTCGTCTTTTATTAATATTATTATCTAATACTTATTACTTATTAATTAACGTTGTATTTTTCCAATATATACTGGATTAACAATATTTTTAAATTCTTCAATAAATGCATTTACTAAAACTTTATTAGTAGTGCGACATTTAAATACTATCTTAACTTCTTTTTTTCCATCATTATCTTCATCAACGCTTAAAACAGTTAAATTTGTATATCGAATTTCATATTTTCTTAATAAATTTAATAAATCTTTCATAAATGATTTATCTTCTTCAACAACAATTTCAATATATTCAAATTTACGATTAGCTAACTTTTCAATTTTTTGAAAGGATACTAGACAGATTAAGGCGATTAAAGTTGAAATTAAAGCGATTATAAAATATCCCGCTCCACTAGCCATTCCTATTGCCATCGTTACCCAAATTGTAGCCGCAGTAGTTAATCCTTTAACAGTTATTCCGTTTTTAATGATTGTTCCTGCTCCTAAAAATCCCATTCCAGTAACTCCAGCGGCAGCTAATCTCATCGGATCTCTAGTTATTTCTCCAGGAACCCCATATAAAGAGATAATCATTATTAAAGCTGAACCTAAAGAGATTAAGATATGGGTTCTAAATCCTGCATCATGTCCATTGATCTCTCTTTGATAACCTAATATTCCACCAAATATAGTCGCTAAAAGTAAAGATAATAAGATTAATATTAAATTCCCATACCAACCTAAGTTATTAAAGAAATTAATGATTAAAGTATCTAGTCCAATTGGGGTATTAAAAGAACCATTCTCAGTTAAAGTTAAAAAAGAATTCATCAGCATATTTTTAATTTTCCTTTATATAAATATATTTAATATTTTTAGGGATTTTTATTTTAAATTAAAAATATATATAATTCAATATTTTTAAATTAG
>CASEST010000053.1 GCA_949290725.1 uncultured bacterium | reverse complement strand
ATTTTTTAAAAAATATCGACTCCCAAACTTGGCTAATTAAAGATGGGCGAAATGTGAATTTCGAACTTTTAATAAAAAACGCATTAAGGAATAATCCTGATTGGTTAATCGTTTCTGAAGCTCGTGGGAAAGAAATGCTTTCTATTTTAAATTCAGCGATGACAGGTCATCCTACTATTTCAACGATTCATGCTAAAGATAGTGGCTTTATGTATCGACGCATGGCTAGAATGTGCCTCTTGAATAATGAAAACTTAAAATTTAAAGAGGTATTAGAAGATATTTATGATCATTTCAAATTAATAATTTATGTCGAGAAAAAATATGATAAAAGTGGAAAGATTATTCGTTATCTTTCAAAAATAGGAACAAACTATAAAAATCATTATTATGAAATATTTTCATATCCAAATAATTATTATCCACTAATAGAAGATTTTAAAAATTTATTAAATTTAAGAGAAGATGAGTTTATAAAATTATCTTCTTGGCGGAATAATAATGAATTAGAAGAAAGCGAGGAGGAATATAATGAAACTGAAGATAAAAGCATTGAATCAACGACTAATCGTTTATATCCTTGTTAGTGTAATACTAACTGTTATATATTTTTATACGACAAGGGAGATTATTTTTAGCCTAGTTTTAGCTTTAATCTTAATGTTATTCTTCTTTTTACTAATTGAAAAAGAGCATAAAAAATATAAAAAAATTGATAAGCGAACCCATGAATGCGTTGCGTTTATTAATAATTTTATAATTACATTAAGCATTTCCAATTCAATTGTTACAACTTTTGAAACTTTAAAAGATGGGTTAAAAGGTGAATTAAAAGAAGAAGTAGATAATCTAGAACATTTGACTGTCGAAGAAAAATTAATCGAATTAAAAAGCTATTTCAATCTCTCTATTTATGATTTTTTCGTGAAAATTGTAAATCAATATATTTATAATGGCGGTGATATTTTGCAGATTAGCCAATTATTAATTTATGATTCTCGTAGAATCGAAAATAGTTTAGACAATCACAAAGTAGTTTCTAGAAGAAAATTTATCGAGTTCTCTTCTTTATGGGGAATAACTTTGCTAATTTTGGTTATTATTCAAATTTCTTTACAACTATTTTATGATTCGATTTTAAAAATGAGTTTTTACGCTCCATCGATATTCGCTTTTTTCTTACTTTTATTAGTTTTCTTATATTTATTTTTGAAACAGACTTTCAATTTATCTTTTATCAACCAATGGAGGGAAAGCATCAATGAAAAGCTTGAGAAAAAAGATTGAAGATTTAAATTTAAATTTTGTAAAAGAAATATCAATTCTATGTTCGATAAATTTTGTTTTAATACTAGGAGTTATTTTATTATTTATTTTTAATTTTTCAATTATCTTACCAATTGGAATTATTTTAGTAACTATCTTCTTTAATTTTTCTTATCTAAATCGTTATAACCAAATTATTAAAAAGCAGCAAGTTAAATTAGATAATGAATTTATTGAAATATTTTCTTATCTAAGAATTTATTTATTCAATCAAGAAACTGTTTATACTGCATTAAAAAATATTATTGATTTTGCTTCTGAGGAGATGAAAGAAAGGCTAAATCAATTATTAAATGATATTGATAATGATAAATCAATTCAGCCATTTATAAATTTTGCAAAATTATTTAACAATAAAATCATTGAAGAAGTTATGATTTCTTTATTTGAAATGGTCAATAATGGGAATAATGAATTATATTTAACCCAATTTATTAAAGTATTTGAAGATTTTAAAAATAGAAATGAAAAAGAGGCGGAAAATAATAGAATCAATGGGCTAGATACTTTGAATATGCTTTCAATATTAGGGAGCGGATTAATTATGATTATTTTATCTTTTGCAGTTATCAATTTATTAGGAGAAGCGACTAATGGGTTCTAAGATGGGATTAATTTTATCAATTGGAATAATATTTTTTATTTTCCTTTTTGGTGCTGATTTAGTAATGCTTCAATTAAATTATGTAGATTTAGATTCTCATTCAGCATATATAAGTTATTTGATATCTAAAAATCCAGGAATAAATGAAGAATTAATTAAATATTGTGAGTCGAAAAATATTTTAATTACTGATCAAAGTGAAAGCGATGGCAGTTATCAAAAAGGGGATTTAATAACTTATACATTAGAAAGAGAATATACCCCATTAGTTATGGGAAATCAAAGTATTGAAATATCTATTACGCGTTACGCTGTTATTTCAATATTGAATTAAATTTTATTATTAGGAGGAAATTAAATGTCAGAAATTAAAGGTCAAATT
>CASEST010000052.1 GCA_949290725.1 uncultured bacterium | reverse complement strand
TTTAACATATAATTCTCTTAATTTATAAGGATTAGATTTAGCTAATAATAAATAAAAATCATTAATATCTTCTTCAACTAAAGCTAAATCTTCTTCATTATAGCTAGTTTTATTATTAAAACTAGCTATTGAATAACCAGCTTTAGGTAATATTACTCTTGGATTATCAAAAAGTGAAAAGACACAAGGAGTTAAATAGCTTTTAGGTAATTCTCCACTATTTAATTTATTATTTTTATTATTAGTATCTAAAGAATAATCATATAAAACACTTTGATATTTATCATATAATTTGATTGATTCTAAAATATTATCTTTATAAATAACTAAATAATATTCATTTAATAATAAAGTAAAATAAGTATTATTATCGATTACTTCAAAATCTGATTTAAATAATCCTTCACGATTAGCGATAAATAAAGTATTTAAATTATTAAACTTATTTTCTTTATGATTGTTTTTACTACTTTCTTCTAAATGAATAATTTCATCATTTAATAATTCTACTCTTAAATTCTTATAAATAAATTCTTTCATATATTAATTTCTTTTACCTATTAAAAAATATTAGTGATATTTATTAATCAAAAAATGAATTAATAAATATCACTAATATTATAGAAACAATTAAATATTTTTTATATTAAAAACTTATTAATATTTTAATTTAAATCCTAAATCATACTATCATTATATAAATAAATTAAACTTTCCTTTTAAATAAAAAAGAAAACCGATTTTTAATACTCGGTTTTCTATCTAATTCATTCACTTAACTGAGGAAGAAACACAAAAACTATTTAAAGTAATTTTTATAAAAATCTATTTTATGAAACTCACTATAAAATCAATATATGAATTATTAAAACTTTTTTAAAGTTATATAATTTCTCTTTATTTTAAATTATTAACTTTATCAATAATAAATTCTTTTACCTCATCAAGAGTTAATTCTATCTTAGAATTGTCATTTCGATTTTTAAGTTCAACAATATTTTCTAAAGCTCTTCTTCCAACAACAACAATATAAGGTATACCTATAAGTTCCCAATCTTTCATCTTAAAACCTATTTTCATCTTTCGATCATCTAAAATAGTTTCAACTTTACAATTAAGCATCTCATATAATTGATTACTAACTCGATGTTGCTCTTCATCGTCATAATTAACAGGAACAATAACAATATGATATGGGGCGACTTGTAAAGGAAAAATAATTCCATATTCATCATGATGCTGTTCAATAATAGCTTGGAAAGTTCTAGTTACTCCAATCCCATAGCATCCCATCATCATCGGTAAGATTTTTCCTTGTTGATCAAGAAATGTACAATCCATTGCTAAAGAATATTTAGTACCTAATTTAAATACTTGTCCAACCTCAATCCCACGTTCACTTTTTAATGGTTTGCCACACACTGGGCATAAATCGCCCTCTTTAGCTTTTTTATAATCGCCAATTATTCCATTAAAATCTTTTTCATAATTAACATTGATGAAGTGATAATCTTTTTTATTAGCACCAACAACAAAATTTGTCATTTTTGTCACTTCTTCATCAATAAATATCTTGCATTTTGTAAAATTAATTGGTCCGATAAATCCGCTTATAGAACCTAAAGATAAAATTTCTTCATCGCTAGCTAAACGAATAAACGCTTCAGAAGAATTTAATGCATTAGCAACTTTTATCTCATTAACTTCATAATCTCCCCTAACGATGAACATTCCATATTGATTACTATCTTCTGCATAATAAATCATGCTTTTTGCAATCTTATAAAGCGGTAGATTTAAAAATTCACTAATTTCTTCAATAGAATGTTTATTAACAGTTAATACTTCTTCTTTGTCTTTTAAATCTTCTTTTTTTAAAATTGGTGCATGGGAATAAGCTTTTTCTTCATCTGCTGCATAAGAACAATCATCGCAATAAATAATTGTTGATTCTCCAGCATCGCTTAAAGCCATAAACTGATGAGAAGCATTTCCTCCTATAGCACCAGTATCAGCAAGAACAGTTTTAAAATTTAATCCTAGGCGTGTAAAAATTTTAGAATAAGTATCATACATAATCTTATATGATTCATCTAATCCTTTTTCATCAACATCAAAAGAATATGCATCTTTCATAATAAACTCTCGGCATCTCATAAGGCCGAATCTAGGTCTCATCTCATCGCGATATTTAGTTTGGATTTGATAAATATTTAATGGTAATTGCTTATATGATTTAATCATATTTCTAATTAAATCAGTAAATATCTCTTCATGAGTAGGACCTAAACAATATTCATGATTATGTCTATCCTTAAATCTAAATAGTTCAGGACCATATTTATTCCATCTACCAGATTCTTCCCAAAGCTCTTTTGGTTGCATTGCAGACGATAAAATTTCTAAAGCACCTGAACGATCCATTTCTTCTTTAATAATCTTTTCGACTTTATGCAAAGAACGAAGACCTAAAGGTAAAAAATTATAGACTCCCGAGACTAATTTTTTAATTAATCCTGCGCGCAACATCAAAATATGGGAATCAATAATCGCCTCCGGTGGAACTTCTTTTAATGTTGGTATAATCATTTTACTAGCTTTCATAAATAATTCTCTTTTCCAAGTTATTATAAAAAACTAACGAAGAAAAATAAAGATTGAGCCTTTTTTATAAATTATTAATCTATTAAAAATGTGTTATTTAAATTATTTATTATTAATTACTCATAATAAATTATGAGTAATATCGCTTAACATTAAAATCCTTATTAATATTAGAATAAATAGAAGTATGAAAAAATGATTTCTTTTATATTTATGAAACAAATATAATCCCTTATCGTTAATTCTTTTATCTTTTTCATAAACAATGGTTATAAGCTTCATTTATAAATAAAGAGCCACCACGAAAGTGACCCTTATTTAGTCATCAAAAATAACTAGATTTAAATAACAACTATAATTAAATAAATTTGCCTACAGACTACGCTTTTGATACATTGCACACCC
>CASEST010000051.1 GCA_949290725.1 uncultured bacterium | reverse complement strand
TTAATAAAGCACTTGAAGAAGCAACAATTCCGCCAATTAATTTAATTAAAGTTAAAATAATATTTGATATAACTTGTATGAGAGCAAATTTAGCAACTTTCTTATAATATTTAATTTCGAATTCATTATTTTTCATAATCCTTATTATTATACTCACAATAATTTTAAAGGTTAATTAAATAACGCTTTGAGTTTATAATTAAATTATGGAAGATGAAATTTTGAGTTTAGCTAAAGCGATTAAAGAGACTAATAAAGTAGTCTTTTTTGGTGGGGCCGGAGTCTCTACTGAAAGTGGAATTAGAGATTTTCGAAGCAAAGAAGGATTATATAATTTAAAAAGTAAATTTAATGTTAATTATGAAACTATTTTATCACATAGTTACTATGAATATCATAAAGAGACTTTTTTTAAATTTTATAAAGAATTTATGATTAATAAAGAAGCTAAACCGAATTTCGCTCATCTTTTTTTAGCTAAATTAGAAAATCAATATCATAAAAATATTACAATTATCACCCAAAATATCGACAATTTACATCAAGAAGCTGGAAGTAAAAATGTAATTGAATTACATGGCTCTATCATGCGTAATTATTGTGAAAAATGCGCTAAATTTTATAGTTTAGATGATATTTTAAAGATAGATAATGTTCCTAAATGTAAAATATGTAATGGGGATATTAAACCAGATGTTGTTTTATATGAAGAAGCTTTATTAGAAACAACTATAACTAAAGCTTTAATTGCATTAAGTGAAGCCGATTTATTAATTATTGGCGGAACTTCGCTTAATGTTTATCCTGCTTCTTCTTTTATTTCTTATTTTTTCGGTGACAATATCTATTTAATAAATAAAGAGAAATTAAATATCAGTCGAGAAATTAAAAAAGAGATTATTGCTCCAATTGGAGAAACATTTAAAAAGGTTGATCAAATATATTCTAATTTATAAAAATTACGCCCTATAAGGCGTAATTTTATTAATTAATAAGTTCCAAAAATACGATCTCCAGCATCTCCTAAACCAGGAATAATATAGCCTTTTTCATTTAATCTTTCATCTAAGGCAGAAAGATAAATATCAACATCCGGATGAGTCTCGCTTACCTTTTTAACTCCTTCTGGAGCACCAACTAAACAAAGTAAACGAATATTTTTATAACCTCTTTTTTTAATTAATGAAATTGCATCACAAGCACTTCCGCCGGTAGCTAACATTGGATCACAAATCAAAACTAAAGGGTTTTCTACATGTGGTAATTTACAAAAATATTCTACTGGTTCTAAAGTTTCTTCATTTCGATACATTCCAATATGACCGATTCTAGCAGTAGGTAACATATTGATAACGCCATTACTCATTCCTATTCCAGCTCTTAAAATTGGAACGACTACTAAAGAATATTCTAAACCTAATTTATCAATTATTGCCCCAGTTGGAGTTTTAATCTTTTTACCAGTCGGAATAACTTTTAAATCTTTATATACTTCATAAGTCATTAATGAAGCGATTTCATCTAATAAGGTTCTAAAATCTTTAGTATTTGTTTTTTCATCTCTCATCTTATTAAGTTTCATAGTGATTAATGGATGATTAATTAAATGTAGCATATATCTTCCTCCTTTTAAAAAAATATCAAAGCATAAATATTGCTTTGATATTTAATATTAATAATAAATTTTAAATAAACTAACTATGATAGACATCTTTATTATTTTACTTTTTTTAATAATTTTTACAATTATAATTTAATGACTTCTTTTAAAAAAGATTGCTTAATAATATTGTCTTTAATTATTTTATGACCATTAGCATTTGGATGGAGCCCGTCGCTAATATCATAATTTAATAATAAATTGAATAAAGAAATATAATTTATCGCTTGGTCAATCGCTAGTTCTTTTATTTTTTGATCATAATAATTTATTAATTCATTTAAATAAAAATAAGGATACCAACTTAAAGGAATGGAAGATGATTCATCTACGTTAGTTAAACCGATTAAATAAATATTTTCTTTTTTAAATTTATAATCTTTAATCATCTTATCAATCAATTCTTTATAACGAGAAATAAATAATTCGCTCTTTTTTAATACTTTTTCTTTATTTATAAAGATATTATCGTATTTAGTATCGTTTATTCCTATTCCAATAAATAAGTAATTTTCATCGTCGGGATTAAAGGAAGTGAAAAATTCATCAACATTCATTAATAAATTAAAAAGAGTATTTCCAGGAATTCCAAAATTATAAACTTTATAATTTAAATCTTTTTCTAATTCCTTTTTTAAAAGATTAACATAACCTCCGTTTGTTAAATCCTTTTCGCCACAAACAATTGAATCACCGATAAAATATAAGCACTTATTCATAAAATTTAAGATAATCCTACCCCAAAAAGTTGCACATATTTTCTTAAACCAGCACCATAGGTAAATACCTGAAATTTTTTCTAAATTTGACTGGC
>CASEST010000050.1 GCA_949290725.1 uncultured bacterium | reverse complement strand
GTATCTTTAGAAGATAAACCATATCTACCGCCAATGACTTCGATATCAGTTCTACCTTTTAAGACTAATGCAGAGCAAACATCCTCATATAAAGCTTCTCCAACACTTCCTAATTCTTTTGTTCTATCCAAAACAGCAATCTTTTTAACTGTTGAAGGGATTGTAGCAACTAAATCTTCAGCAGAGAATGGACGATAGAGGTGAACTCTAACCATACCAACCTTTTCGCCTTTTTTAGTTAAGTCAGTAACAACTTCTAATGCTGTTTCATTAACTGAACCCATAGCAATAATAATCTTAGTTGCATCTTCTGCACCTTCATAAACAAAAGGAGCATAATGTCTGCCAGTTAATTCACTAACTTTTTCAAAATATTTTTTAGCGACAGGTAAAACATTTGCAAAATGAAGATTTTGGGCTTCTCTACCTTGGAAATAAATATCGTCGTTTTCAGCGCCGCCTCTTGTAACAGCATGACCATGTGGATTTAATGCTCTAGCTTTAAATTTAGCAACTTTATCCCATGGAACTAATTTTTTCCATTCTTCATCTGCTAAGAATTCGACATTTTGAATTTCGTGAGATGTTCTAAAGCCATCAAAGAAATGGCAAACAGGATATTCAGCATCGATTGCGATTAAATGAGCAACGCTAGCTAAATCAGCAACTTCTTGAACAGAATCGGAACAAAGTAAAGCAATTCCGCTTTGTCTAATTGAATAGACGTCTTGGTGGTCACCAAAAATTGAAAGAGCACGTGTAGCTAAAGATCTAGCGCTAACATGCATAACTGCTGGAAGCAATTCACCACACCATTTATAAACGTTAGGAATCATTAAAAGTAAGCCTTGAGATGCGGTATATGTTGTTCCTAAAGCACCACCTTGTAAAGCGCCGTGTAATGCACCAGAAGCTCCACCTTCAGATTGCATTTCAACAACTTTTACAGTGCTTCCGAAAAAGTTTTTCTTTCCTTGTGAAGCATAAATGT
The DNA here is from genome assembly GCA_949290725.1 of uncultured bacterium. Lineage (GTDB taxonomy): Bacteria > Bacillota_I > Bacilli_A > RFN20 > CAG-826 > Onthovivens. The sequence continues at coordinate 17,623 of CASEST010000050.1, read as the reverse complement.
CAACATAATTTGCCATTGGTGATGATGGAGTAATCGGAAAAATTGCAGCAACTTCAGTAAAATTATAACTCATTAAAGCTGCAGCAGTATTACCATCAACACTAAGCATTTGTTTTTTAACTTCTGCCATAATTTTCTCCTTAATTTTTAAACACTATTATTATATATTTTTGGAGATTTAATTTCTATCAATTATTCAAAAAATTTGTTTAAAAAAGTCGTTAATTATCACGATAAATGAACAATTTAAGTTAGCGAAGCCTAACAAAAATTATGCATCTAAGGTCTTTAATATTTCTAAATATTCTTTTTCTAGTTCATCCTTCTTATCGCTTAGCTCTTCTATTTTTCGATAATCAGAGAAATCTTCTTCTAAAAGAGTATTAATTGTCTCTATATCTCTTTCTATTTCAGCCATTCTTTTTTCTAATTCTTGAATTTTATTTTTTGATAAAGACTGCTTCTTTTTGTCTTTATCAAAAATTAAAGAAGAATTTTTATTCTCTTTAATAATCTTTTCATCATTCTGATATTTAATAAATTCTTTACTTTCTTCTTCGATTTCAGTTTTTAAATCATCATAGTTACCTTCTAAATAAAGAACTTTATCCTTACTTAAAGCTAAAACAAAATCAGCTACTTGATTAATAAAATAACGATCATGAGATATAAAAATAATCGCTCCTTCATATTCTTTTAACCCTGAGATTAAACATTCTTTAGTAACCAAATCGAGATGATTAGTAGGTTCATCTAAAATTAAAATATCATAACTAGATAGCATCAAAGCACATAAATTAACGCGCATTTTTTCACCATTTGATAATAAAGAAACTTCCTTATAAACTTCATCAGATTTAAAAAGGAATCTTCCCAATGCTCCGCGCAATTCTCTTTCTGTTTTAGTTGGATAAATATTTCTTAAATGAGATAAAATGGTTTCACCTTTTTTAAAGGAATAATCATTTTGTTTTATATAGCCATAATTAATCTTTCTTTTTTCTTTTATTTCTCCTTTTAAAGGAGGGATTTCTTTTAAAATCGTCTTAATCAAAGTGGTTTTTCCAATTCCATTATCACCGATAATTGCTAATTTATCTTTACCATATAAGGAAAAATTAATCTCATTTAAAAGAGGACAGTCATAGCCAACTACTAAGTTTTTAACTTCAATTAATTCCTTGTTTTTTAAATTCCCACCTTTAAGAACTATCTTAATATTATGATTTTCCTTTTTTGGTTGAATAACATGATTTTTTTCTAATCTTTCTAACTTTTTAACGCGGTCTTTGGCGCGAGAAGCGAAACGTGGTTTTGGCATATAAAATTCAATAAATTTCTTTAATTTAGCCATCTCCTCTTCTTCTCTTTTGCTTACTTCTAATAAATGCTGATAATTCCTTTCTTTTTCAGCCAAATAATTCTCATAAGTGGTATTATAAATCGTTAAATGATGACCTTCTAATTCCATTATTTTAGAAGCAATTGCCTCAATAAAATAACGGTCATGTGAAATAAAAATAATTGTTCCTGGATAGGATTTTAAATATTCTTCAAGCCATTCGATTGTTGAAATATCAAGATGATTAGTTGGTTCATCAAGTAATAAAACATCATATTTAAATAAAAGAAGCTTAATAAAAGCAATTTTCATTCTTTCTCCACCACTAAGAAATTTTACTTGCTTATTTAAAATAGTTAGTGGAAAGGAGAATTTTGAAACGAGAGTTTCAATTTCATTTTTATAAGAAAAAACGCGAGAAGATTCAACCTTTTCTAACATCTGATTATATTTATCACTTATTTTTTGATCGTTACTATTTAAAGCATATAATTCACTAATCTTTTTAAACTCATCCTCTAATTTTTTTAATTCTAAAAAAGGCTCTTCTAATTCCTCTAAAACGGTATTATTGATATTTTTTATTGCGTTTTGATCTAAATATCCGATATTTATATCTTTTATTATCGATATTTCACCTGGTTTATCTTCTTTAGTAACTAATGAAGGTTCAATCTCTTTTAAAATCAGTTTAAAAATAGTTGTCTTTCCTGCTCCATTATCACCGATTAAAGCAACTTTTTCGTTTTTATTAACTTGAAAAGAAATATGATCTAAAATCATATCATTTTCATAATATTTAGTTACATTTGTAAAAGAAATTAAAGCCATAACGAATAAATATTATCAAATTTAATTTTTCAAAACTATTTATTTAAATAAATTAAGATGAAATTAATTTCATTTTGAAATAAATAAAATTAAAATAATGTCATGAAAGTAAATATCTATCCAATTTTATCATCATTGCATGATAATAATTTTATTGAGTCTGAGAGAAATAAATTACTCGAATCATTGGCCTCACGTACAGGCTATAGTTTTAACGTCGTTCCTTTAAATAAGCTTTATGAAGATTGTGACCTAGCTCTAATCTTAGTTGAAAGCGGCGGAAGCGAAAATCAATTTTTAAAAAATATTGTTAAATTTAAAGCTCCTTACATCCTTTTAACTTTTGGTCATAATAACTCATTAGCAGCTAGTTTAGAAATTTTAACTTATTTAAGGAGAAATAATCTTAAAGGTGAAGTTTTACATGGTGATAATGAATATATCGCTAAAAGAATTATTGAATTAGCAAATAAAATCGCTCATCCAGACCGTTTAGGAGTTATTGGAAAACCTAGCGATTGGTTAATCTCATCAAATGTAGATTATAAGGAAGTTAAAGAACGCTTTAATATTGAATTAGTCGATATTTCTACCCAAGAATTAATAAATGAGATTAAAAAACATAATGAAGATTTAGCTCCATCGATGTTTAAGGCTACTTTTAACTATGATGAGTTAAAAAAAGCCTACCACATCTATTTAGCTTTATTAAATTTAGTTAATCGATACAACTTAAAAGGTTTTACAATCCGTTGTTTTGATTTATTAGACACAGTCCATTCAACGGCTTGCCTCGCTCTTTCTTTATTTAATGATGAAGGAATAATTGGAACTTGTGAAGGCGATATTCCTTCTTTACTTGGAATGTTCTTTATTCGTCATCTCCTTCATAAACCTTCCTTTCAAGCTAATCCATCACGAATTGATGTAATTAATAATGAAATTATTTTGGCGCATTGTACCATTCCACTAAAAATGACCAAATCATATAAATTTGATACTCATTTTGAATCTAAAATTGGTGTTGGAATAAAAGGTGAGATGGATGAAACTGATGTAAATATTTTTCGTATTTCCCCAACTTTAGACAGTTTTGTTTGTTTAAGTGGTAAAATTAAAGAAAATTTAAACGAATTAAATTTATGTCGTACTCAAATTAAAATTAAATTAAATGATGATATCACTTACTTCTTAAAACGCTCTTTAGGTAACCATCATCTAATAATTTATGGAGATAATAAAGATAAAATTAGAGAATATTTATTAAATTTCGGGTTAAAAGAAGTCAAATAATCCTTAAAAAAATAAAAAATTAATTTATAATAAAATAACTACTAACGATTAGTAGTTATTTTTAAAAATGAAAAAAATTATAAAAAATATAAATAAAAAAGAAATTAAATCTAGAAAAAGAATTATTAAAAGATTTTTATTAATTCCTTTTTCATTGTCTTTAATATTAACTTCATGTCTATCTACTTCTTCTTATCAAATCCTTAGCGAAAATAAATTTAATCAAAATAATATTGATAGTATAGAAGAAACTTATAAACCTTCCTTAGCTAGATTTTCTAAATACTTATATTCTGATAGCTATCAATTATTTAATTCCTCTACTTCGGATAATATCTTATATTCGCCTTTAGCTGGATTATTAAATTTTATAATCTTAGATGAAACTTCTTCATTTATAAAAAATGAAATTTATCAACATTATGGAATAATTGATTCTAATGACGCTTATACTAGCTATCAAAATATTATGCAAACGGTAAATTTCGAAATTAAAAATGATAAAAATCAAGTGATTAGCCAAGCTTCATCATCCTTTTCATTATTTTTAAAAAATATACCTGATTTTAATTTAAGCTTATTAGAAGATTTAGCAAAAGACTACTATTTAAATTCTTATTTTGTAAAAGATGACTTATCTTTAAATCAAGCGATTAATTATTCTTTAAAAAAAGATCTCAATCTTTCTTTAAATATCGATGATAAAACTATTCGTAACTATAGTTTATTTTTACTTTCCTCAATCTATTTTAAAGATAGTTATTTAACTTACGCTAATCGAGTATATGATTCCGCTTTAACTTTTAAAAATAGAAATAATAATGAGGTTAATACCGATTTTTTCTATATTTATAATAAGGATTTTATTTTTTATAACCAGTATATAGAAGCAAACGCAATCGCCTATAGAATTAATTTATCATCTTCAAATTTAACTTTTATCCTTCCATCAGAAGGATTTACTATCGATGATATTATTTTAGAAAATATCGATTTAAATCTTCCATTTTTAGTAACTAATATAAACCAAGCTGGTTATCAATTTATTCTTCCAGCATTAAATTTAAATTCAAGCAATACTATTGCTCCTTTTTCCGATTTATTTACTTTATTAAATTTAAATGATTCTAGTAAATTTAATGAGATAACCAATTTAAATAATGAAGAAAAAATATTTAATCAAGAAAATATCTTAAGATTAGATTCATATGGAATAAATGGGAATTTCTCTTTAAATAATAATTTAAATAATGAAGATAATAATTCGAATGATTCCGCTGAAGTAAGTAAAATAATAATTGATCAACCATTTTATTTATTTATTAATATTGAACAACTTCCATTATATTCGATTAAAATATTAAATTTATAATTTTTATTAATATTTAATCAAAAAAGAAGGGTTATTAAGTTAAGGTTTAATTGTTTATATCAAACAATCTTCTTAACTTATAACCCTTCTTTTATTATTTTAATTATTTAACTAATTTAACGAGATGATTTATCATAAGGAATACCTTCTGCCTTAGGTGCTCTACTTCTTTTAGAGAAAATAACCAATGTAAGAAGAGCGATAAAATAAGGGAGAAGATAATATAATGGACGTTGTTCAAATATCGTTCCATCAATCCATTCAATTCCAGAAGAAGATAAAGCCGCGGTAAATGTTGGGGCAAAAGCCATAAAGAAAGCAAAGAATAATGAACAGAATATAATATTAGTTGCTTTCCAGTTACCAAAAATCTCAATTGCGATAACTAAGAAGCCGTATCCTAAAGCATTAATTTGCCATGTACCGATAGGTAAACAGGAGAAAATAATAAACCCAGCTAGCGCCGCCGCACATGAACCAATTGCGGTCCCGCTATAACGTAGACGATAAACGTTAATTCCAACGCTATCAGCTGCAGCAGGATTTTCACCACAAGCTCTTAATCTTAAACCGAATTTTGTCTTATTAAAAATTAACCATAAAGCAACAATAGCAATTAATCCAATAATAACTGAAATATTTAATCCAGAAAAAGCACGGTCAATAAAGGCATTTCCTGTATCAAGTAAAAGAATTGAAGAGAAAATATTATTGCTAACTTCTGGAGAGTCTTTTCCACTAATTTGAGTATTAATAATAGTACAAACAGCGACAGCAACTGTATTTAAAGCAGTTCCAACAACCGTTTGATTTGCTCCTAACTTAATCGAAACAAAAGAAAGAAGATAAGAAAAGATAAATCCAGCAATAACAGCAACAATTGAAGCTAATAAATAAACAATTAGTAAACCGCTCATCGTTGTAACTAACCAAGTTCCAGCAAGCCAAGTATTCATTACTTGAAGGAAAATCAATCCACTAAAAGCCCCGAAAACCATCGATCCTTCTAATGCAATATTAATAATTCCACTACATTCTGAAAAAAGTCCGCCATAAGAACCGAGGATAAATCCAATTCCATACATTATAAAATATTTAACAAATAATCCATAATCTGAGGCACTAAACATAACTATTTACCCTCCTTGGTAGCTACTTTCTTCTTTTTATCTCGTGTAAAATAAGAAAGTAAATCATTTTTATCATTTAAACTTCTTAAGGCCATACTAAAGAAAGATGATAAAGCCGCAATATAAATAACAACTGATTTAATTAATTCGGTGTAATGTGTATTATAAGCGTTTTCACTGATGGTCTTTAAGGAGTTTTGTGCTCCATCAATAACAGTTAAAACAATTGAAGAAAATATACAGCCAATTGGGCTATTTTGAGCAATCAAACTAACTGAAATTCCATTAAAGCCATCATTTAATAATGTATTAGAAGATGAATCCCATAAGAATTTCGTTGGTGAGCCTGGCTCACTATAAAGCATATAACCACAAATTCCAGCCAATGCCCCGGAGATAGTCAAAGCTAAAATAATAGATTTCGTTTGATTGACGCCACTATATTGTGAAGCATATTGATTTTTTCCAGTCATTTGAAGTTCAAAACCAAAATTAGTCTTATTTAAAATAACAAAGATAATAATAACTACAATGACCGCAATTATTAATCCAGCGCTGATTTGTTGCATATCTGGGATGCCTAATGATGGCATTCTGCCTGCTTCAGGCATCATTAATAATTCACTAGGGTTAATACGATCTTTAAATTCACGTGGAACCCACATTCTCCCAGCTAAACCGATAATATAATAAATCGTCCAGTTTAGCATAATTCCACTTAAAACTTCATTAACTCCGAATTTTGCTTTTAAAAAACCTGGGATAAATCCTGCAACAGCTCCGCTAATCATCCCAACCAATAAACAAACAAACCAGTTAGCGCCTCCTAAACCACAAAGAAGTGAACTAAAAGCGCCGATTGTGACTTGGCCTGTAACTCCAATATTAAATAAATTTAATTTAAACGCAAAAGCGATTGCCATACCAGAAAAAATCATTGGTGTGGCTTTATAAATAACACGATTAAAATCAGCTGCAGATGAAAAACCTGTTGAAATTAAAGTCCATAAACCTGGGAAGGCACTTTGAGGTTTAACACAAAGCATGACTAAAAAACCAAAAAGTAACCCAAGAAGAATTGAAATAACTGAAGCAAGAAGATTTCTAAACCATTCTCTTTTATTAATTGAATGAGCTCCAATAGCTAGCGGTCTAAATGCTGCTTTAACTCCTGAAATAAATTTATTCATAAATCATTTCCCCCTCTTTTAAAACAGCTTTAATATTTGCTTGCTTTTTGGCACCACTCATATAAAGTCCTAATTCATCAGTTGTAACATTTTTTGGATCGAATTGACCAACGATATCGCCATTATACATAACTAAAATTCGATCAGCTAAATTCATAACTTCTTCTAATTCTAAAGAAACTAATAAAACAGCATTTCCAGAATCTCTACTAGATAGAATATGCTTATGAATAGCTTCGATAGCTCCAACATCCAAACCTCTAGTAGGTTGAACCGCAATTAATAATGGAGTTTCGCGTTCTAATTCACGAGCAACGATAGCTTTTTGTTGGTTTCCACCACTCATACTACGAACTAACGATTTATTGCCTTTTCCACTACGAATATCATATTTTTCAATTAATTCATCGGCATATTTTTCTCTAGCTTTATTATTAATAAAACCAAATTTTTGAAAATGAGAATCAAAATATTTGTCTAAAACTAAATTATCTCTTAAATTAAAATCAAGAACTAATCCATGTTTATGACGGTCTTCAGGAATATGCGATAAACCACGATTATTACGTGCTCTAATCGAAATTCTTTCTAAATGAACATCGCCAAGAAGAGGTTGATTTTCAACTTCAAAATAAGATACATATTTATTTCTTGGTTCAACTTCAAATACCGGTTTTTCTTTATTACATTTGTCTTTTTTTATAGATTTAACTAATAAGTAACTTAGTTTCTTTATTAAATAACCTAGATATTTAAAAGCAAGTTTCACATAATACCAAGCAAATGAACAGCCAAATTTTATGTGATACCAAATAAATCCAAGGCCTATTCCAATATATCTAAAAAACTTTTTAAGCCAATTTTCTTTTTTAATTGAATTGACTTTTTTAGTGTATCTTTCACTATTAACATTATGGAGAATAATTTCACCGCTTTTAACTCTCTCTAAGCCAGTTAAGGCATAGATTAAATCGGTTTGCCCATTGCCTTCAATACCAGCAATACAAACGATTTCGCCAGCTCTAACGTTAAAATTAATTCCATGAATAGTCTCTTTTTTCTTTTCATAATTAAAAACTTTTAAATTTTTAACTGTTAAGATTTCCTTCCCATTTTTAGGTTCGCTTTTGCTAATTTTTAATTCAACATCTCTACCAACCATCAAGCGAGACAATTCTTGAGGATTAGTATCTTTTGTCTTTAAAGTTCCTAAACATTTACCACGTTGTAAAACAGTAACTCGATCAGAAACTTCCATGATTTCATTTAATTTATGGGAAATAAATAAAATTGACTTCCCTTCTTTAGCAAGTTCTCTCATCGAATTCATTAATTCATTGATTTCTTGAGGAGTTAAAACTGCTGTAGGTTCATCAAATATTAAAATATCGTTTTGACGATATAGCATCTTTAAAATTTCTACTTTTTGTTGTTCGCCTACTGGCATATTATCAATCTTTTCATCTAGATTGACTTTAAAATTAAATTTTTTACATAAAGCATCGATACTTGCTCTAACCTTTTTTGGAGCCAAAAAGCCAAATTTAGTAGGTTCAGCCCCTAAAATTATGTTTTGTAAAGCAGTAAATACTTCAACAAGTTTAAAGTGTTGGTGAACCATTCCAATTCCTAAACGATTTGCATCATTAGGATTTTTAATTTTTTCTTCTTTTCCATTAACAAAAATTTGACCTTCATCAGGTTCATAAAGACCAAAAAGAATCGACATTAATGTCGATTTTCCTGCACCATTTTCACCTAATAAGGCGTGAATTTCACCTTTTCTTAAGGTAAGAGAAATATCATCATTTGCCTTAATACCTGGGAAAGACTTGCTAATGTGACGTAGTTCAATTACATTTTCATTTTCCATCTTAATCTTTCCTTTATTTTTATTTATAAAACGACTATTTATATGGAATAAGCTGCGATTACTCGCAGCTTATTCACTACTTAAAATTATTATATTAATTATTCAATATAGTTGACAACACAATAGTCTGGATTGACACCAAAATTCTTTTCGCTTAATTCGACATTATCACTTAAAGAGTTGATTTTAATTGTGCCGTTTTGGATTTGAGAATAAAGTTCGTTATATTCTTCAATTGTAAAGTTTTCAAATCCCCAGCAACCTGGATCATTATCAACTTCAGGAGTTGGGAGTTTACACATACCAGATTGAGCACCGACTGTATTGACTTTTCCAGCAACTTCTTCACTCCAAACGCCATCATTATTAACCCAAGATGTTAACATAACTTGGACGGATTCTTTTAAGTTTTTCATTGCACTTGTTTTTAATGCACCTAAAGTAGCTTCACTTAAAGATGTATCAGCGTGTTGGTTAACATCAACACCAATCCATGGAGCATTATTATTTGCAATTGAAGCTTGAACGACTGATTGATAAACTGCACCACCACACGCGAAGATAATTTCTGCAGAACCACTGGAATACCAGTTAGTTGCATATGATGTAGCTTCAGCAGTAGCAGCGAATTCACCAGCATAATAATATTGAATGTTAACAGGATTTTCTAAATTTAATTCTTCAGCAGCTTTTGCAGCGCCTTGGACATAACCAGAACCATATCTAGTAACAGCTGGAACAGCCATACCACCAACGAAACCTAATGTTTCATAGCCATCAGCAACTGCAGCATAACCAGCTAAGAATCCTGCTTGTTCTTCTCTATAAATAACTGATGTAACATTGTCAGTATATTCATATGGATTGTAGTTATCATCTTCTTGAACGCAGTCTAATGCGAGAATATGAACATCATTGAATTCACCTGAATCAATAGCAGCTTTGATAGCGCCTTGGAATAAATAACCAGGTAAAACAAGAACATCTGCACCCCAATTAGCAACAGCTTCTCTCATAGCAGCTAATCTACCATTTGTATCATAGCTACCTTCACTTGGTTGATAGTAGTGAGTTTGAATTGTACCTGTTTCAACAGAGAAAGAAGTTGGATTAACTGTTCCGCCACCATTATCAACAGCGAATTGGTTAACACCATTCCATGAAGATTCATTAAATGAATGGTCATTTAAAGTTCCACTATCTGTAACTAAGGCAATTTTTAAAGGATTTTCTTCAGTATAACCGCTTAATTTGCCTTCTTCGATTTCTAAATTTTCACCAATATTTGTTTCTTCTAATTCATCGAAAGTAATTGTTTCCCAAGGTTCTTCAGTTGGATTATCTGGATTATCTGGGTTATCTGGGTTGTCAGGATTATCTGGGTTATCTGGGTTATCTGGATTTTCAGTAGGACCACAGCCAGCTAAAGCAACAAGGCCACATGCAAATAATGCAGTTAAAGCGAAAAGTCTTTTTTTCATAATATTTAAATAATTCCTCCTAAATAAAGAAAATGTGGCATATTTCCGCCTGCCACATTCTTTTATTTAAGTTAAATACTAATCTTACTAAAAGATATGGGTAGCCCCTAAACTTTGGCTTCAGGCTGGAGAGTGATGCACCATTTTGCATCGATATACCCGTAAAATTCTTTACTTGTGATTATCATATAGATATAAATCTTATAAATCAAATATTAATTTCTTAACAATTTAAAAAAGCACGACCTAGTCTAGCTTTTTTTAAATATTAAGAAAATATTAAAATTTATATAAGCACTTTACATTTTAAAATATGTAAAATTAATCCTTCCAATCACTATCTGGATTTATCTTAATATCTATACTTAAATGATTATAAGCTAAAACATCACTTATTTCGCGATAAATAAAATCTTCTTTTTCAAGTAAAGGTGATTCATAATCGGCTGTAAAGATAACTTTTTTATTAGTTTTAGTAATTTCAATTATTGAATTTAAAATTTGTGGAAATAAATCCATATATTGTATCTTTAAATTAATTAATTGGGTATAAAAACTTGGTTCAATATAAAAGATTGAACCATCATCTAATATATATGATGGAACAAATTTGTCATAAATTTTATCAATATTTCTTTTTAAATTTAATGTTTCTAATTCCTTAAATTCCATATAATCCTTCCTTTTTTTAATTATTATAGCTAAAACAAATTAATGATGATAAGTTTCACGATTTATAATCTTAAATGAGCGATAAATTTGTTCAAGTAAAAATAAACGAATCATTTGGTGAGGAAAAGTTAATTTTGAAAAAGTAACAAAATAATCACCTCTTTTTTTAATATTCTCACCTAAACCCAAACTTCCCCCAATAACAAAAACAATATCACCTTTTCCTAAAGAGATAAGTTCATTAATTTTATAAGCAAACTCTTCACTAGTTAATTCTTTTTTATTTAAATCTAATAAAATTACAAATTGATCTCTTTTTATATATTTAAGAAGTTCTTCTCCTTCTTTTTCTTTAATTTCTTCTTCTTTGCGATTTTGTAATTTTAATTCTTCAACCTCTTTAATTTCTACTTTTGAATACTTAGAAAGGCGTTTTAAATATTCATTAATCGCTTCTTTGAAATATCTTTCTTTAATATTTCCAACAACAAGCAAAGTTATCTTAACCATAAATTTAAAAATAAGTCATCTCTCTTTGAGAGGCAGTTAATAAAGCGATATTATCAAGATTTATATTATTTTCCTCATAAATTCGTTTATGGGTTAATATAGCTAAATCCTTAGTATTGCATTCTTCGCTTAAATGAGCTAATAAAATCTTTTTAGTCTTTTCTCCGATTAAATAAGATAAATAAATCGCTGATTGTTCATTAGATAAATGGCCCTTATATGATAAAATTCGAGTTTTTAAATCGATTGTTCTATTAGAAACTAGCAAATAATAAATATCATGATTAGATTCAAAATAATAATAGGTTAAATTTTTTAATAAATCTAAATTATATTCATTAATATAACCATTATCGGTAATATAACCTAAAGTCTCATCACTATTTAAATCTTTAAAAATATAACCGCTAGAGGCTGAAACATCATGGCTAGTTTTTAAAAATAAAACTTCGATAGTTTTAAAAATATATTTTTTATAATCTTCAACAAAATGAAGTTTGTCTTTATATTTACTAAAATAATACTCTAAAATTCCCTCTTTTAAATATATTCGATCACTAATTGATTCGACAAATCTCAATCCTTTAATATGATCATCATGATTATGTGTAATCAAAATATAATCAATATCTTCAATTTTTTTATTAAGAAATTTTAAAGCTTCTAATAAATCTTTTTTTCTCATTCCAACATCAACAAGAATTAATGTCTCCTCATTATAAATTAAGGAGGCGTTTCCTTTTGATCCGCTACAAATATTTAAACAATGAAGCATATTATTCTCCAATAGCTTCAGCTAAACGGTCCATCGCCGTCAATGTATCATCGCTTGGAACAGCAAATCGACCAATAGCAGGGAAAAATAATAAAGTAACCTTTCCAGTTTCACCTTGACGATTTTTACCAACAATAATATCCATTTTTTGTCCTCGATTATCGTCTTCTTTAGTTACAACTTCATTCTCATTATCGCCAAAACCTTTTTTCGTTTTAACATCAATTCCTTGCGATTTATAATATCCAAGTCGATATAAAAGCAAAATTTTATCAGCATCATTTTCAATTGAACCGCTACCTCTTAATTCACTGATTTCTGGAATACGATTTTCTTTTTGCTCAGCTCCACGATTAATATGACAAACTAACAAAATCGGAACGTTTAATTCTAAAGATAAAGTTTTTAAAGCGTGTGTAAAATATTCTAATTTTTCTTGATTGCTTTTAAAATTATGCGCTCCTGGTTGAATAATTCCTAAATGGTCAATAACAATTAAAGATAATTTATCTTTTTGTTCTTTTAAACGACGGCATTTAATTGCGATTTCATCAATTGTAACGCCTGGAGATTCTTCGAAATAAATATCAGTATTTGATATTTCTTTTTCAGCTTGTTTTAATAAAGATTTATCTTGAATAGATAAAAATCCGGTATTTATTTTATGTTGTGGAACACCGCTAGAAATAGCAAAAAGACGACGCATTAATTCTTCATTACTCATTTCTAAAGAAAAATAAGCAATAACATCATCGCTTCGTCTTGCGATGTTATAGCACATATTTAAAGCAAGAGCGCTTTTACCAACACCAGGTCTTGCGGCAACAACAATAAGTTGGCCTTTACCAAGACCATTGATTTTTTTATCTAAAGAAATAAAGCCGGTTCTTAAACCTGTAATCTTATCTTCCCCATTACTTTTTTGTAACATTGCTCCTACTATTTCGGCGATTTCAGATGCTCTTTTAAACTCCGATATTTTTCTTTTAGAGGTAATTTCATTAATATTTTTTTCTGCAGTTCTTAAAAAATCACTAATTGAAGATAATTCTTTACTAGTCGCCTTATTAATAATTTCATCGCATTGATTAACTAATTTTCTTAATAAAGTAAACTCTTTTAAACGGTTTATATAAGTTTCAAATGTTTGATAAATGGTAACTTTATCAATCAAACTCGTTAAATATTTTGTACCCCCAACCTCATCATAAACTTTATTAAGTCTTAATTGTGAAGCAAGAGTAGCTGGATCAATTGGTGAATCGATATCTTCAAGCTCTTTCATCGCTTTAAAGATTTCGCGATTAGCCTTATTAGCAATAAAAAAATCATCGATTGTTAAAGAAGCCACTCCAATCAAAGCGCAATCTTTTGAAGTGATCATCGAGCCAAGAACAACAGCTTCTAAATCATCGTCATGCAAAAAAGTATTGTTCATAATTCTTATTTTTCTTCGCTTATATGAACTCTAATGGTAGCAATAATTCCCTTATAAAGTTCAATTTTTAAATTTGTATAGCCGAATGAATTGATAGGATATTTTTCAACAAATTTTCGTTTATCAATTGATATGCCATACTCTTTTTTTAATTTGCCTTCAACTTCTTTAGTTGAAATTGACCCAGCCATCGCTCCTTTTGCTTGAGCTTTAGCTTTGAATTCCAAGACAATAGTATCTAATTTTTCTTTATTTTTAATAGCTTCTTCTTTTAATTCTTCTTGTTTTTTGGCTTCTTCAGCTTTTTCTTTCTCTAAAAAAGAGACAGATCCTTCTGTTTTTTTAATAGCCAATCCTTTTTTAATTAAAAAGTTATTCGCATAGCCATCATTAACAGATTTTGTTTCGCCTTTTTTGCCTAAACCTTTAATATCTTGTAATAAAATTATTTCCATAATTAATCTCCTTCTTGATTGCCGCTTCTTGCATCATCTAATGTTTCTGATAAAACATCGAGCAAAAGTTTCTCTACCGCGTCAACATTACTTTCATTAAATGAGGCTGCTGAGGAATTAAAATGTCCACCTCCACCTAATTTTTCACAAATCATTTGAACGTTGATTAAACCATTACTTCTGGCACTTAAATTAACCGTATTAGCATTAACTCGACCAATAACAAACGCGGCATTAACATTTTTTAATTCAATACATTGATCACAAATTTTCGCTAAAGTGGATTGTTCAAGTATTTCAGTATCGTCTAGCTTACAATAAATAATTCCAGAATAAGGTGATTTTTTTTGCATAACTATTGAAGAAATAAAAGAATATTCTTCAAATTCATCTTTTAATAATTCGTCAGCCACTTGGTTAGATGCGCCATATTCTTTCAAAACCATTGAAGCTTCAAAAGTTCTAACGCCAACCGTTGGCCTTTTAAAAAATGCTGTATCAAGGAAAATTCCAGAGAGCATAATTGTTGCTGCTCTTTTATCTAATGGTATCGGTGGGAACTTAGAACCATATTTAATAAATTCTGTCACTAGTTCAGAAGCGCTTGAGGCTGAAGTATCAATGATTGATAATAATAAATCGTCAACGTTTTCTCTGCCTAAACGGTGGTGATCGATAATAACTATTTTATCGGTTTTATCCATTAAAATAGGCTCCATCATCATTTTAGTATTATTAACATCTAGGACTATTAATAATGTTGAAGAATCGCAGATTTCACTAGCTTTTTTAGGAGAAATTGTGAATTTAGAAACTTCATCAAAAGAAAATAAACTATTCATCGCTGCTTTTACTTTCGCTTCAGCTCTTTTATCTTCATAAACAATTTTAACGTTATTAGCATTCTTATATCGACAAATAGCTAACATTCCTAAACAACTTCCTAAAGCGTCCATGTCCATACCTTGATGGCCCATGATTAAAATTTGCTGATCTTTGTTTTCTTCGACAATATTTAATAAAGCATTAGCATCGCTTTTTACTTTGACTTTATTCCTGTTTTCGCTCGCCTCGGTTTTGCCACCATAAAAACTTAGCTCATGATTCATTTGGGCAACTACGGCTTGATCGCCACCGCGTGACATCGCAACACTTAAAGCATTCGAAGCGATTTCGTTAATTTGAGTGACACTAGAATAATCAGAAGCAAAAGCAATTGATAAAGAAGTATTAATTCCTTCTTTAATTCCAACTTGACGAACATTTTTTAAAATAGAGAAACTATCTCGACGCATCTCTTCTAGATTTTCATTACGAGTTACACAGAAATAGCAATCATTTTT
The DNA here is from genome assembly GCA_949290725.1 of uncultured bacterium. Taxonomy (GTDB): domain Bacteria; phylum Bacillota_I; class Bacilli_A; order RFN20; family CAG-826; genus Onthovivens. The sequence continues at coordinate 1,918 of CASEST010000050.1, read as the reverse complement.
ATAGCTTCTTAAAACTATATGAAAATTTCTTCCATATTGAGTAATAGCTGAACGAATTTGAGGAATGACGTCGTTAACATCTTCGTTATTTTGAGCAATTTCACTATAATTATCGATCATTATGATACCCAAAACTAAGCTATTTTTTTGGAAAAGAGCTAAAGCATTTTCATATTCACTTACATCTTTAAAAAGAAAAATACGATTTTCTTCTAAATACTTAACTCTAAAATAATGATCTTGAATTAAGATAGTTTTTTCAAAAGTTAATTTAGCGTTTTTAAATTCTTCTAATTCTTCACACCATTCAAAAATATCGCGATTTAATAGATGAATGTCTTGAGATTCAAAAAGTTCACTAGCCCAAATAACTTTATTTGTTTCATCTAAAACAACAAAGCCAATTTGACCAAAAATAAATGATTCATTGATTTCTTTTCCAATGATTTCCTTAGTTTTTAAATCATTTCTTTGATTATTTAAAGAAAGAGCAAAAACAAAAGCTCCTAAAGCAATCAAATTTACTAAAACGATAACAATAGTAATATAAGCGATACCTTCAACACTAATAAAATCTTGTAAAGAAGCAATATCAGTTATATATAGAGTAATAAAAATACCAAAAATCAATATTTCGGCAATCGCTAAGATAATTGCAATAATTTGAATAACTTTTAATACTTTTCTCATAAAAAATCTCTTAGAAATTATTATATAATAATTTCTTTAATTTATATATAAATAAAACTTTATCAAAATAAGTTCAGATAAAGAAAAAGATGTAAGAAGTTATCTTCTTACATCTTAATAAATAATCTTAAATTAAATTAGTCTTCAATATATGGAAGTAAAGCCATAAAACGTGCGTTTTTAATAGCTTTAGCTAATTCTCTTTGATATTTAGCACTGGTTCCAGTTATTCTACGAGGAGAAATTCTTCCACTAGAAGAAATAAATTTCTTTAATAATTCAACATCTTTATAATCGATGAATTTAATTTTGTTTTTTGTGAAGTAACAAACTTTTTTCTTACTTCTTTTTTTAACAAATGCCATATTATCCCCTTTCAACTTAATTTGAAAATGTTTTTAAAAAGGAAGATCATCATCAGCTAAATCCATTTGAGAATAGTCAACATCACTATTTGAATCATCATTAAATGAAGGTTCGTTAGATGGTTCATCAATTGGGAAATTAGCGCTTCCTTTTTGTGTATTTTTATTACGAGAATCACATAAAGTCAAACTAGAGACAACAACATCCATGCTCGAAGCCATACTTCCATCTCTTCTTTCGAAACGAGAAGTTTGCAAATAACCCTCAATCGCAATTAAGCTACCTTTGACGGTATATTTAGCTAAAATTTCAGCAGTTTGCCCTAAAGCGCGACAAGGAATAAAATTAGTAATTCGATTGCCTTCGCTATCTTTTCTTAATCCATCAACTGCGATAGTAAATGGAACAATTGCAACGCCACTTTGACTTCTTCTAAGCTCTGGATCTCTGGTGATCCTTCCAAGTAAAACTACACGATTAATCATTTTTATCTCTCCTTACTATTCGTGATCAACAGTAATTAAGTATCTTAAGACATTACTATCAATCTTGGTGAGACGATCAAATTCCTTTAATGCAGCAGTTTCAGCTTCAACTTTTAATACGACATAATAACCTTTCTTTTCTTTTTTAATTTCATAAGCAAGGTCTCTCATGCCCCATTCATTAGTCTTTGTTACCTTAGCACCATTATTAGTTAATAATTTTGCTAATTTTTCAACTTCAGCCTTACGATCTGCTTCTTCAAGGGTTGATTTGAGAATGTACATAATTTCGTACTTTTTCATTTTACTTACCTCCCTTCGGACATTCGGCTTATTTTTTTAAATAAGCAGAGAAGATGATTTTTATATAAATATAT